>NZ_JACLCT010000076.1:0-5001 GCF_014218915.1 Chryseobacterium sp. C2(2020) | reverse complement strand
TTCTGCGCTGCCATTGGTGTTTTTAAAGTAGCTTACTCTAATGTTCCCCAAATGGTCTGTATAGCTGTAAATATACTTATTATTTTCGAAATTATAATATCCTTCTGCGGTTGGAACAAATTTTAAAGTAAGTACAGAGGGAATTCCTTTTTTTCCGTCCGCTTCGTACTGAAAACCATCGAGATATTCTGTTACTTTTGAGGACAACTGAGTAATTGTTCCTAAAGGATTATAAGGCGCATAATTGTAAACTTTTCTTAATTTGGTACCATCCGCACGATAAAGATAAGAGGTGTTTTCATTAATCCTTCCCGTACGGGTAGATAATCCTGTATTGAATTTCAAATAATCTGGTTTGTTCAGTATGTTGTACTCAATCTGCAAAATTCCTTTATCTATCTGGCTGGTCATATTTCCGTTGGCATCATAAGAGATGGTGTTTCCTGAAGTATCAGGGTAACCGCTGTAATTGGTAGAGCTGTCGGTAACAGAAGTAAGCTTATTACCCGAATAAACATAACTAAGATTATCCATCAGTGATGCTGTTCCGGAAATCCCTTTCGTATATCTTTGGAGCGAAATAATATTTCCTCCGAGATCATAGCCCGCAATTTCGTTGTAGAAATTGTTTTGAGGAACGGAAGCTTCCGGTTCAGCATAAATTCCCTGGCTCAGTCTGTTCAGATTGTCATACTGGTAAGTGTATTTTCGCAATATATGATCCTGTGCAGATTTCCAGCTTACAGAAGATATACTTCCACTGTATTTTCCTGCAGAGGTGTCAGTAGGATCAAAATAAGACAGAGAGTATGCAAAAAGATCGGTTCCAAGATTTGCAGGATCATTTATTGTAGTAATAGCTCCTCTTAGATTATAGGTGTAGTCTATACTCTGAAGATTGTTTCCCACCTTTTTATTGGTAAGCTGGGAAAGTTCGTTGTATGAGTTTTGAGACAGCAGTTCCTGAGGATTACTGTTTACCTGGTGCCACTGTTTTTTCAGGCGGTTTTGGCTGTCGTATTCATACGTCTGAGAGATTATTTTCTCGGTGTCGGAAGACAATCTTTTATGATAAATCTTAGTCTGCAGAACCACACCCGTAAAATCCAGAGAAGATTCTGTTTTGGTATAGCCCCCTAAATGATTAATCGCATAGGTTCCGATAGGTCTCCTGTTTGTATCATACCATATATAGCTTTTTGTCCAGTTATCATCCTCAATATTCTTCACCATCGAGAGTGTGGGAAGAGTCTGGGTATTCACAGCATCGGCGGCATTATCGCCAATGGTATTACTTCCCATAATCTGAGCAGGTCTTGCAGGGCCGTTCTGAAGATAGGTATCGTAATAATTGATGGTAAGAATCTTTGTAAACACAGCAGGGTAGGCAGAGTTTGTATAATATGCCGTTACTCCGTTCGCATCAAATCCTGTTGTATTTCTGCTCTCATTCAGTGCAGAAGAGCTGTTTGCCAAAGTCTGTTCAGCCTGCCTTCCTGTACTTCCATAGTTTTGTGCACTTGTATAAATTCCTGTGTAAAGTACTCTTCCGAACTGGTCGTATTTCGTGAAAAGCCATTGTTTTAATGCTCCCGTATTGGCATTCTGAGATAAGATCATACGATCCTGCTTATCATACACCATATATTCCCATCCTTTTCCGGGAATCTTCTTTTCCACCAGCCTGTTCCAGCCGTCATAATGATACTGGTAGCAAAGATTGTCTAATGTAGTTTGATCTACCTGTCCTGATTGTGCCGCTAAAGGAGGGATTACATAAGCCAACTGTCCATATTCGTTATAAATATAGTAGGTATCTGCGTTTTTATTTCCGTCTTTCCTTCTTAACAGAACCGTTTGTCCTTTTTTATTTTTAAATTCTATACTTACATTATTATCCTCATTTGTAACTACATTCTTTGTAAGCGTACTGCCTGCATAGTTACCGGAATTGGCAATGGTATATTTCGTTCTTCCTTCCAACCAGTCTGTAGAAATAGTGTACTTTCTTACTTCACCATCTTCGTTGGTATTGTAATTAAAATTCACAGCTTTATTCGCCCAGTTATTACCTGCCTGTATCTGCTGCAGAACCCTTTCCAGCGGCGAGTTTTCCAAAATTTTCTCAGAATAGATCTTTTCTGCTCCGTAGATTGCGGAAGCATTGGCTAAAGGAGAGGTGTAGAGCGCTCCGTTCTGGGTTGTTGCCTGCGGAACAGGCAAATAGCTTTTTGTCTGTCTTCCGAACGGGTCATATTCTATATGGTTTACGACATCGCGTCCCAGCGGTGTTGCTTTGATATCGATCGTCTGCACAGGCTTTCCCCAACCGTCAAAATACTGGACGTTTTCAGAAACTTTAGAGCAATCTCCGTTAAGACATGTTTTGCTATATACGTAGTTTTCCGAGGAAGTAAGATTGGTCTGTGCAAAATACATCGCTACAAACAGCAAACCTGAAATACTTAAAATCTTTTTCATAATAACATTAGTGTTTATAGTTGTATTGATATTCTTTTAATGTTTTGAATGATACTGTTCCGGATGAATCCTTTTCCATTCTCTTTACTCTTTTTAGTCTTCCTGCATCATCATATTCATACACTTCTCTTAAACCGGAAGGGGGAGTTGTGGTAGTGATTCCCGAAATGGGATCGTATGTATAAGTCGTTATCGGATAATTGGCTAATGCAGGTTTTTTTCTGAAGTTATCCAAAGCGGTAAGCAATGCCGGTTCATAGGTTCCGTTCAGGTTATCTGCATCAGAAAGAGTAATAATATCTGTAGCCAAAGAAGCAATCTGGCTGTATGCTGCACCTTCCACCTTTGCAATCAACGAGGTTTTATTATATCCGTAGACCAAGGCTGTTGTTAAACCTCCCGGACTTGAAACCTGAAGAAGATTGCCCTTGTCATCATACAGATCCATCTTTACGCTTTCTTTTGTACTTCCGTCTGCTATATTGGTTGTAACCACAGAAGTAGGGAGCAGGGAAGAATTGGCAAACAGGGTGGATGATTTTGATACCGTTTTTCCGTTCTCTTTCTCTTCAGTTTTTACAGGAAACCCTTTCATATATGCATTTTCCAGATGAGCATATCCTGATATATTGATTGGATAAGTCAGGAATTTTTCCTTTATATCCCCGTCAACAACCGATTTCATATAATACGGCTTGAAATTGAGATTGCTGATCTGCGTTTCAGACTGGTTTTCCAGCACTTTTCCTCCCGGATAAAATAATTTCTCTACCTGAGTTGTCTTTGTAATATATGCAGGTTTGCTGGAGTGTTTTTGAGATAAAATATTCAACGGATATTCAGCATCAGAATAGTTGGCAAACTCATAATTGATTTCTTTTGATGCCAATAAAGTATTTTGCTGATCATAAATCTCTTCTTTAGAAGGCAGCCCGTTTTTCGTTAGATTATAGTATGACCAGAAAAATGCGGGTTCTAATTGAGTTCCTCCATTCTGAATCTTTGGGTAATCATGGGGAGTTTTAAAAGTCTTGTTGGTATATCCTTTTCCGTTCTCAAAAACTTTTACATTATTATAAAGTACATACGGTGACATAGGATCATCTTCGGTATCTCTTTCGTTGTAAAATAAATATCCGCTGCTGCTGTTATTTAAAGTAAAAGAATCATATCCGTAACTGATCGTTTTTTCCGGTGTGGTTTCCGAAATATTTTTATAATATTTTATATTCTTAATTCTCTGCCCTTTCGCAGGAAGAGAATTTCTAAAAGGACCCGGTAAAAATTTAGTACCTGTAATTCCAAAAGTTCCAATTCCTTTTGCTCCGTCTGCCGATGATACTTCAAGGGTATAGTTTCCCGGATTGTTGGAAAATACAGGATTGCTATAATTGGCTGCTGCATTGCTATACTGCCCGCTCCAGATTTCCTGACTGCCTTTTTTCAATTTGAAATTAAGGCGCGGATGTATATCCGGTGGCGGTAACTGCGAACCGATGGGATCATTGGGATCCGGCATTTCCGGTTCAGGATATGTAAAAGTATCTAAGTTGATGAACAGCTCAAACCTTTTTATTTTGGCAGGATCTCCCGGTATGGTAAAATTATATATTTGTGTAGTTTCGCTATTTAGCGGAGAATTTACTAATGTTTCTTTAGTTTGAATGGCAGGATCAAAGCCATATGCTTCCATATAAGCTACATATTCAGGATCACTATAATTAAAATACTGTTCATTACTTTCAAAATTATACTGGATAACTCCTCCTGTTGGAGTCACCACTTTTTCCAGCATACCATCCGTTACACGTCCTATAAAATCTGTAATATTATTATAAATAAAAGATGTTTCTTCTATTTTAACGTTGTTTTTATCATTTTTTCTTATGGAAGCCAGTACACGTTTTCTCTTAGCTTCCTCATCATAAGGATGCGTAAGAATGCTGTTATTAATCAAATAACTGTAATAGGTTTCCCCTGCAGGATTTTTTAAAATAATTTTATTTAAGGTGAACGGATCATTCACCGTCTCTTTCAGGCTTTCATCATAAGCAAAATCAAATGTAACTTCACCCTTTGGAGTTTTGATAGATTTTATTTTACAGTACTGATATTCAATCTTACCTCCGGGAAAAATCTTATTTTTCTTCTCATATTGAAGTGTTGCAATTTCAACACCTATCGGATTGACAATTTTTGTTAAAAAATAAGATGATTTAAATGTTGGAGCCACAAAAACAGAATTTGAACAGGGATATTGTCCATAATCATATTCCTGAAAATAATATTTGTAACCGTTATCTGCTGTTATAGTAAAATTATCAGCTTTAAATGTAGTTGTATTGCTGTCCCTTACGTATTCGATTTTAGCATTATTAGGGCTAAGATTAATAAGGCTGAATGTATTGGCAGCTACGTCTCTTTTTATTCTGAATTTTCCTGACTGGATATGCAAATAAAAATTCCAGTATAAGTTAAGCTACATTTTGATAAATTTTGTTTTGATTGTTAAACTCTTCA
>NZ_JACLCT010000075.1:0-5424 GCF_014218915.1 Chryseobacterium sp. C2(2020) | reverse complement strand
AAATTTTTTGAGCTTTGAGGGCTCAAAATTTTTCAGAATAACTTTTCTACTTACACAGTTAGTAGGACACTACCTTTATTTTTGTCATTCCGTAGAATAGTGAACAATCTCTAAAAATTAAGATTCTTAACTACATTTCAGAACTTCATTCGTGAACCTTTAGTTTATGTTCGAAATAATACTTTTTAGACAGCCTCGTTTTATTTTAGAGAAAAGCAGTAAACTACTTAATCTCCACACAACCCACTCTTCCTCCTGCATTTCCGGTTGGCTGCGTATGAAAATCGTCGGCTGCGGCGTGAATAATCATTCCTTTTCCGATGATATTTTTAGACTCGTCAGAACATCCGAGACACCATTTATTCGTTTTAAAAGTCAGCGTTGCCACACCATCCTGATTTGCCGTAAGATTTCCGATATCTCCCATGTGGAAATGTTCAGCACCCCATTTTCCATGATCGTTTTTCGATGGATTCCAGTGTCCTCCCGTTGAAGTTCCGTCTGCTGCAGAACAGTCACCCTTTTCGTGGATGTGTACCGCATGAATTCCCGGAGTAAGATTCGTAACATCCAGTTTCATAACAACATCATCTCCTTTTTGGGTAAACTTTGCCGTTCCGCCCGTTTGTGTGTTGCTTTTGGAAAGGATTTGATACGTATTTGTTGTTCCGCATGAAACCGCAAAAACCGCAAATCCTGCCAATAATGCTAATGTTTTACCTTTCATTTTTAAATGATTTAAAGTGATTGTCGGATAAAGTTAGACAACATTTTTTAAAGCGCATTACGATTCCTGTCTTTTTTCATCAATAGCAATAAAAGACAAACCAATTTCATCCGATGTCGATACCTTTGCAGGAAATGCTTTTAAACTGGAAGAATACAGAAAAAGAATGGTGAAAGCTATTCAGTACATTGATAACAATCTCGATACCGAACTTTCTTTAGAAAAAGTTGCGGAAGTTGCAGCGTATTCTCCCTTTCATTTTCACAGGATTTTCAGACTGATGACCAATGAAACCCTTCAAAGCTATATCATCCGCAAAAGAATTGAAAAAAGTGCCTTTTATTTAGCCGTAAAAAAGAACATAACCGTAAAAGATATTTATCTTGAACTGGGATTTTCCAGTCATTCTGCTTTCAATAAATCCTTTAAAAAGCATTACGGAAAATCTCCCTCAGAATTCAGAAAATCGGCTCCCGAAAAATTTCATAAAATTCAATTAAAACAAAGCAAGAACGGACAAATGGATGCAGTTTTTCAACAATACATTTGCAATATAGAAAACCTGTTAAAATGGACAAGAATGAATTTAAAAATTAAAGTTACCAATCTTCCGGAAATGAATCTCGCAGCAGTGATGAGCCTTGGAATTGCCAATGTTGAATCCTCTTACAACACTTTGATAGATTGGGCAACCGAGAAAAAACTATTTCCCCGAGAGAATCTAAAAATGATTTCCGTTTATCACGACAGCTTTAAAGTTACTCCGCCAGATAAAGTACAAATTCATGCCTGTATGCTTTTGGAGGAAAAATTACAACAGCAGGAAAACCAGATTTTCCCAGAAACCCTTGAAGCCGGGAAATTCATTGTCGGAAGCGGAAAAGTCACCTTAAATGACTTTGAACAATGCTGGGTTTCCCTTTTTCTATGGATGAATGAAAATCATTATTCTGTAAGAAAAGCTTTTCCTTTCGAAATCTACCACACCAATTACAAAGAACATCCGGAAGGAAAAATGCTCGTCGATTTCTGCATTCCCATCAATTAAATTCAACGCAGTTTAATAATATAAATAACCTCAGTTTGGGATAGGGAATAATTTTAAATAATTGATTTTTAGTGTTTTATTAATGTATTGCAAAGAAAAAACAAAAGATTATTTTACTTACTGAAAGTTGGTAAGCTCAACAAAGGCAATTCGTTTATTTAAAAAAGACGAAAATGGTATTACTTTGATAAGTTTTACGCCTTTGTATATCTTAAAAGCTGAATTCCTGATAATTGAATCTCTTTGTTTAACCTTGCGTTTAAAAAGACTTGTCCCGAACTCAGGTTAAATAGTAGTAAAATTCCCCTCCTTTGGAGGGGTGGCGAAAATTCAAAGAATTTTTGACGGGGTGGTCAGTTTATTTTCCAAAGTAAATTTTCTGCAACAAAAAAACAAAAACTACCACTCAGATTCCAAAAACGACCACTCAGCAACAAAAATTTAAAAGCAGCGAAAATTCGTTATAATTTTGAATCGAAATAAAACAGCTATGAAAACAAAATTATTATTTCTTACCACTTTTTTATCATTTGCAATAAGTTTTGCTCAAACCAGAATTTCGGGAAGAGTGACGTACAAAAATAGAGGAGTGGGAGAGGTAAATGTTACCCTGAAAAATACTTACGACGGAGCCACAACCGATTCCAACGGAAACTTCTCTTTTGAAACCACAGAAAAAGGCAGCCGTGTTTTAGTTTTTACCCATCCGAAATATATTGATGTTGAAAAACAGATTGTTATTGAAAATCAGGAAGTTTCTGTGAATGCAGAACTGAAAGAGCAAATTAATGAAATTGATGCGGTAGTCGTTTCGGCAGGTTCCATTGAAGCAAGTGACAAAAAAAGAGCAACAGCTTTACTTACGCCGATTGATATTTACACAACAGCCGGAGCGGACGGACAGATCACATCTGCATTAACGTATCTTCCCGGAGTTCAGAAAGTGGGAGAAACAGAAGGTCTTTTCATCCGTGGCGGAACAGGAACGGAATCCAAAATTTTTATGGATGGAAGCTTAATCAACAATTATTTCTCCAATTCAGTTCCGGGAATTGCAGGAAGAGACCGTTTCAATACTTCTCTTTTCAAAGGCAATGTTTTCTCAAGCGGCGGATATTCTGCATTGTACGGTCAGGCTCTTTCGGGGGCACTGATGCTGGAAAGTGTAGATCTTCCGGATCAGAGTTCTTACGATTTCGGTGTTTCTCCGATCTTTTTAAACGCAGGATTTCAGAGATTGGGCAATAATAAAAACTATTCTTACGGAGCCAGTCTTGGATATTCCAACTTAAAACTGATGCAGGAAATTTTCAATTTTAACACCAATTTTTCCGAAGCTCCACAAAGTATAAACAGCGATCTTAATTTCAGATTTAAAACAAAATCAGGCGGATTTTTCAAATATTACGGTAAATACGATTCCAACAGAATGGCAGTGCAGACTCCAAGTCTGGAACCGGAAGATTATGATCTGTCTCTCGTGAAATTGAAAGGAAAAAATACCTATCATAATCTCTCTTTCAAGCAGAAATTCGGAAAATATTTACTGAATGCAGGAGCATCTTATTCCTATAATCAATCAGACCTTGATTTTTCAACCCAAAAAGATGAAACCCAAACCGGAAGCACAAAACTTCTGAATGACGGAAATTATATCAATTTCAAGACCGTTTTAGAAAGAAAAATAAACAAAATCAGTGCGTTACGAGGTGGTTTTGAACTGAACAGTACCAGCGAAAAATTAAATTTTAACGATTTTGTAACGAAAAACTACAAAGACCTGATCTCTTCAGCGTTTGCAGAAACAGATTTAGGGTTCAGCAATCAGTTATCAGCAAAAATAGGAGTGAGAGCAGAGCATTCTTCCTATCTTGGGAAAAGCAATATTGCACCGCGTCTGGCTTTAGCGTATCGTCTTGCCAAAGACTGGACAACTTCATTTGCTTACGGACTTTTTTATCAGAATCCTGAAAGCAGATACATCAACGATCCGGCAAATTTAGACTTTCAGAAATCACAGCATTATATCTTTCAGGTACAGAGAACAACGGAAGGAAGAAGCCTGAGATTTGAAGCTTTTTATAAAAAATATGACGATCTTCTGAAGGTAAAAAACCTACAGTATATCGACGGACAGAACCAGTTTGTGCAGACAGCGGATAACAACAGCGGTTTTGGTTATGCAAAAGGACTGGAATTATTCTGGAGAGACAAAAAAACATTCGACAATATTGATTACTGGATCAGCTATTCATTTTTAGATTCAAAAAGAGATTTTATGAATTATCCGATGAGTTTAAAACCGAATTTTGCTTCCGAACACACCCTTTCTGCAGTAGCCAAAAGATTTGTTCCGGAATGGAAAACAGGCTTCAATATTTCCTACACCTACGCAAAAGGCCGTCCGTATTACGACATCGCAACACAGGACGTGAATGGTGAACAGAAATATTTCGTAAGACACGAAGGCAGTCTGAAAGATTACAACGCGTTAAATTTCAGTGTGAATTATCTTCCCAATTTAGGAAAAAAAGACTCAAAAACATTTACCGTTCTCGTATTGAGTGTAACCAATATTTTAGGATCTAAAAATGTGTACGGCTATAATTTCTCAATGGACGGATCGAGAAGTTCTGCGGTGGTTCCTCCGGTAAATACCTTTGTTTTTGTAGGAGCCTTCATCAGTTTCGGAGTCGACAAAACGCAGGATGCCATTAATAATAATCTGTAAAAGTTATTTCAATTCAATTAAAAATATATCTTTATTCAAAACAAAAATTAATTTTAAAAAATTAGAAAACATGAAAAAATATCTATTGACCTTCGCTTTAAGTATGATGAGTTTAACGGCTTTTGCACAATCAGCTTATGAAACTGCAATGAAAGATAAAATCACTAAACTGGAAAACTGCAAATCTGTGGATGAATTTCAGACACTTGCCAATGATTTCGACAGAATAGGAAAAAAAGAAACCAAAGAATGGCTTCCAGCTTATTACGCCGCTTTTGCCTATCTACAGAAAGGAAGAACATTAATGAGAGACGGAAAGATGTCCGAGCTTTCTGCACAGGCAAATGCTGCTGAAAAATATCTTGATCAGGCAGAAAGTATTGCCGGAAAAGACAATGCAGAAATTCACCTGTTGAGAAAAATGTCGTATTCCCTTAAAATGATGGAAAATCCTACCGAAAGATACATGACAGACGGAATGAAAGCCATAGAAGAATTGAAAAAAGCGGAAAACCTGGATCCCGAAAACCCAAGAATTGCCCTGATAAAAGCGGAAGACACTTACTTCACTCCGGAGCAGTTTGGAGGAAGCAAAACAAAAGGGATGGAACAGTTTAAAGATGCTTTAACGAAGTTTAAAACCTACGTTCCGAAATCTAAAATCGCTCCCAACTGGGGAAAAGCAGAAGCTGAATATTTTGTAAGCGGAGCTACGAAATAATTTAAAGTTAAGGTAATTATTCACTAATTTAAACTAATACGTTAAAAATAAAGGACTATTAAATTAGTCCTTTATTTAAATAAGTTATATAAGAAAAATACAGTGACAACGGCTGTTGTAAAAATTGGTAGTGTCCTACTAACTGTGTAAGTAGAAAAGTTATTCTGAAAAATTTTGAGCCCTCAAAGCTCAAAAAA
>NZ_JACLCT010000074.1:0-5463 GCF_014218915.1 Chryseobacterium sp. C2(2020) | reverse complement strand
GATTGAGGTTTAGAGAGGAGTTAAGGTTACAGAAAAAACTTTAAAATTTTCTTTCAAAACATTTGGTCAGATGAAAATAAGTTATTACTTTTGCACTCGCAAATACGAAACAAGAACGACAGATACTAAGTTTTGTAGGAAGCGGAAGAAATGAAGATCATTGACATACAATATAACAACCAAGTAAGGAAAAACTAAAGCGTTAA
The DNA here is from genome assembly GCF_014218915.1 of Chryseobacterium sp. C2(2020). Taxonomy (NCBI): domain Bacteria; kingdom Pseudomonadati; phylum Bacteroidota; class Flavobacteriia; order Flavobacteriales; family Weeksellaceae; genus Chryseobacterium; species Chryseobacterium sp. C2(2020). Next base: position 5,257 of record NZ_JACLCT010000074.1, on the reverse strand, counting down.
AAAACTTTGAGTGAGTCAGACAAACATACAATGGAGAGTTTGATCCTGGCTCAGGATGAACGCTAGCGGGAGGCCTAACACATGCAAGCCGAGCGGTATTGTTTCTTCGGAAACGAGAGAGCGGCGCACGGGTGCGGAACACGTGTGCAACCTGCCTTTATCTGGGGGATAGCCTTTCGAAAGGAAGATTAATACCCCATAATATTTTGAATGGCATCATTTAAAATTGAAAACTCCGGTGGATAGAGATGGGCACGCGCAAGATTAGATAGTTGGTAGGGTAACGGCCTACCAAGTCAGTGATCTTTAGGGGGCCTGAGAGGGTGATCCCCCACACTGGTACTGAGACACGGACCAGACTCCTACGGGAGGCAGCAGTGAGGAATATTGGACAATGGGTGAGAGCCTGATCCAGCCATCCCGCGTGAAGGACGACGGCCCTATGGGTTGTAAACTTCTTTTGTACAGGGATAAACCTTTCCACGTGTGGAAAGCTGAAGGTACTGTACGAATAAGCACCGGCTAACTCCGTGCCAGCAGCCGCGGTAATACGGAGGGTGCAAGCGTTATCCGGATTTATTGGGTTTAAAGGGTCCGTAGGCGGATCCGTAAGTCAGTGGTGAAATCTCATAGCTTAACTATGAAACTGCCATTGATACTGCGGGTCTTGAGTAAGGTAGAAGTAGCTGGAATAAGTAGTGTAGCGGTGAAATGCATAGATATTACTTAGAACACCAATTGCGAAGGCAGGTTACTATGTCTTAACTGACGCTGATGGACGAAAGCGTGGGGAGCGAACAGGATTAGATACCCTGGTAGTCCACGCCGTAAACGATGCTAACTCGTTTTTGGGCTTTCGGGTTCAGAGACTAAGCGAAAGTGATAAGTTAGCCACCTGGGGAGTACGAACGCAAGTTTGAAACTCAAAGGAATTGACGGGGGCCCGCACAAGCGGTGGATTATGTGGTTTAATTCGATGATACGCGAGGAACCTTACCAAGACTTAAATGGGAATTGATCGGTTTAGAAATAGACCTTCCTTCGGGCAATTTTCAAGGTGCTGCATGGTTGTCGTCAGCTCGTGCCGTGAGGTGTTAGGTTAAGTCCTGCAACGAGCGCAACCCCTGTCACTAGTTGCCATCATTCAGTTGGGGACTCTAGTGAGACTGCCTACGCAAGTAGAGAGGAAGGTGGGGATGACGTCAAATCATCACGGCCCTTACGTCTTGGGCCACACACGTAATACAATGGCCGGTACAGAGGGCAGCTACACAGCGATGTGATGCAAATCTCGAAAGCCGGTCTCAGTTCGGATTGGAGTCTGCAACTCGACTCTATGAAGCTGGAATCGCTAGTAATCGCGCATCAGCCATGGCGCGGTGAATACGTTCCCGGGCCTTGTACACACCGCCCGTCAAGCCATGGAAGTCTGGGGTACCTGAAGTCGGTGACCGTAACAGGAGCTGCCTAGGGTAAAACAGGTAACTAGGGCTAAGTCGTAACAAGGTAGCCGTACCGGAAGGTGCGGCTGGAACATCTCATTTTAGAGCGTTGAAGAACGTTAAACAAAATTAGTGTAGCAATACACAAAGCACTTACTTAAAGAAAAGCTTTAGTTTTTTATTTGGTTGATATATATAAAAAATACAAAACCCACTAGAAATTAGTAAAAGGGAAAGAGATTGAGAAATGAAGAAGGGGAAAAGTATATTACTTATTACTCATCACCCATTACTCATACAAAGTCTCGTAGCTCAGCTGGTTAGAGCGCTACACTGATAATGTAGAGGTCGGCAGTTCGAGCCTGCCCGAGACTACTAATTAAGGCGGCTGGCAAATAGCTTATAGCTTATGGCAAAAAAGCCAAAAGCAATTAGCAGGAAGCCAACAGCACCTAGAGGGGGAATTAGCTCAGCTGGCTAGAGCGCCTGCCTTGCACGCAGGAGGTCAAGGGTTCGACTCCCTTATTCTCCACCAATTGGGTTTCAAGTTTAATATTCAAAGTTCCAATAACGGAAGATGAGAGCCATTTTCCATGAACCAAGAACCTTAAACTATGAACTAGAAATAAGATCATTGACATTAACGGTAAAGACATCACAAAGAGAAAACCGAGCACTTATAAGTGCTTGAGTAACCTAAAAATAGGAAAGAAATCGTTAAGGGCGTATGGCGGATGCCTAGGCTTTCAGAGGCGACGAAGGACGTGGTAAGCTGCGAAAAGCTGCGGGGATTGGCACACACGAATTGATCCGCAGATGTCCGAATGGGGCAACCCGGCATGTTGAAGACATGTCACCCAGCAATGGGAGCAAACCCGGAGAACTGAAACATCTAAGTACCCGGAGGAAAAGAAATCGAAGAGATTCCGTAAGTAGTGGCGAGCGAAAGCGGATTAGCCCAAAAGTCTTTATATATTTAGAAGAATGTTCTGGAAAGAACAGCCATAGACGGTGATAGCCCGGTATTCGAAAGGTATACATAGATGATAAATGAGTAGGGCGGGACACGTGAAATCCTGTCTGAATATGGGGGGACCATCCTCCAAGGCTAAATACTCCTGAAAGACCGATAGTGAACAAGTACTGTGAAGGAAAGGTGAAAAGCACTTCGAATAGAAGGGTGAAATAGAACCTGAAACCGTACGCCTACAAGCGGTCGGAGCAGATTAATTCTGTGACGGCGTGCCTTTTGCATAATGAGCCTACGAGTTAATTTTACTAGCGAGGTTAAGGTATTAAGTACCGGAGCCGGAGCGAAAGCGAGTCTGAATAGGGCGCATAGTTAGTAGGATTAGACGCGAAACCTTGTGATCTACCCATGGGCAGGTTGAAGCTTTGGTAACACAAAGTGGAGGACCGAACCGGTTGACGTTGAAAAGTCTTCGGATGACCTGTGGGTAGGGGTGAAAGGCCAATCAAACTGGGAGATAGCTCGTACTCTCCGAAATGCATTTAGGTGCAGCGTCGTATATAAGTTTATTAGAGGTAGAGCTACTGATTGGATGCGGGGGTTTCACCGCCTACCAATTCCTGACAAACTCCGAATGCTAATAAATGTTCTACGGCAGTGAGGGCATGGGTGCTAAGGTCCATGTCCGAGAGGGAAAGAACCCAGACCAACAGCTAAGGTCCCCAAATTTCTGTTAAGTTGAAGCAACGCGGTTGGACTGCATTGACAGCTAGGATGTTGGCTTGGAAGCAGCCATTCATTTAAAGAGTGCGTAACAGCTCACTAGTCGAGCGGTCCGGCATGGATAATAATCGGGCATAAACAGAATACCGAAGCTATGGATTTATAATTAATTATATCTGGTAGGAGAGCATTCTATCGGCGCTGAAGCAGTATCGTGAGGTATTGTGGAGCTTATAGAAAAGAAAATGTAGGCATAAGTAACGATAAAGGGGGCGAGAAACCCCCTCACCGAAAGACTAAGGTTTCCTCAGCCATGCTAATCAGCTGAGGGTTAGTCGGGACCTAACGCGAACCCGAAAGGGGTAGTGGATGGACAATGGGTTAATATTCCCATACTTGCTCACACTAAAAAGGGGACGGTTCGATGTAGCTATTGAAGACGGACGGAAGTGTCAAGGCTTAGCCTTCGGGCGAAGCTGTTATAGTGTAATCGGATCCAAGAAAAGCCGAAGTGAAGCAACCCGTACCAAAACCGACACAGGTGGTCGAGGAGAGAATCCTAAGGTGCTCGAGTGAGTCGTGGCTAAGGAACTAGGCAAAATAGTCTCGTAACTTCGGAAGAAGAGACGCCAACAGCAATGTTGGCCGCAGTGAAGAGGCCCAGGCGACTGTTTATCAAAAACACAGGACTCTGCTAAATCGAAAGATGCTGTATAGGGTCTGACACCTGCCCGGTGCTGGAAGGTTAAGGAAGGGCGTTAGCGTAAGCGAAGCGTTTGACTGAAGCCCCAGTAAACGGCGGCCGTAACTATAACGGTCCTAAGGTAGCGAAATTCCTTGTCGGGTAAGTTCCGACCTGCACGAATGGTGTAACGATCTGGGCACTGTCTCAGCCACGAGCTCGGTGAAATTGTAGTATCGGTGAAGATGCCGATTACCCGCAATGGGACGAAAAGACCCTGTGAACCTTTACTATAACTTCGTATTGACTTTGAGTAAGTAATGTGTAGGATAGGTGGGAGGCTTTGAAGCAGGCACGCTAGTGTTTGTGGAGCCGACGTTGAAATACCACCCTTTACTTACTTGGAGCCTAACTTCTTTAGAGAAGGACATTGCGTGGTGGGTAGTTTGACTGGGGTGGTCGCCTCCAAAAGAGTAACGGAGGCTTTCAAAGGTACCCTCAGCACGCTTGGTAACCGTGCGTAGAGTGTAATGGCATAAGGGTGCTTGACTGTGAGACCCACAAGTCGATCAGGTGCGAAAGCAGGACATAGTGATCCGGTGGTTCCGTATGGAAGGGCCATCGCTCATAGGATAAAAGGTACTCCGGGGATAACAGGCTAGTCTCCCCCAAGAGCTCACATCGACGGGGAGGTTCGGCACCTCGATGTCGGCTCGTCACATCCTGGGGCTGGAGAAGGTCCCAAGGGTTGGGCTGTTCGCCCATTAAAGTGGCACGCGAGCTGGGTTCAGAACGTCGTGAGACAGTTCGGTCTCTATCTATTGCGGGCGTTAGATGTTTGAGAGGGCTTGATTCTAGTACGAGAGGACCGAATTGAACAAACCTCTGGTGTATCAGTTGTACCGCCAGGTGCACCGCTGAGTAGCTATGTTTGGAAGAGATAAGCACTGAAAGCATATAAGTGCGAAACTCGCCTCAAGATGAGACATCTTTTAAGGGTCGTGGGAGATGACCACGTTGATAGGCTACAGGTGTAAAGTTGGTAACAGCATAGCCGAGTAGTACTAATTACCCGTAGATTTATAGCCTATTCATAAGTAATGAGTAATAGGTAATGAGCAATCATGCTTATCATAACTTAGCTTAAGTATTTATAAGTGCAACACTGGTTTTGCCTTTGTGATGAAATTTACCGATAAAAACGGTTCAAGGTTCGATATTTAAGATTCAGGGTTAAAAACTTTGAACATTAAACTGAAAAAAACCTTAAACCTATATACAACCTTTAGGGTGGTTTTAGCGGTGGGGCTCACCTGTTCCCATTCCGAACACAGAAGTTAAGCCCACCAGCGCCGATGGTACTGCGACAAGCGGGAGAGTAGGTCGCCGCCAGTTTTTATTTAAAAGTCTCATAGAAATTAATCTATGAGACTTTTTTTT
>NZ_JACLCT010000073.1:0-5885 GCF_014218915.1 Chryseobacterium sp. C2(2020) | reverse complement strand
CTGATGTCTTCTAAAAAAAGCATATATCTTCCGGGTTGATATTCGCCGTAGGAAAATAAATAAATCAGATCATTTTTTACCAGTTCTGATTCCTGCTTTTTTTCTTCATAATTAGTGATCAATTTATTTTTAGTTCTACAGCCAGACACGATGCTCATTAAGGCAATCAGCAGTAAATGTTTTGCATTCATGATGTTGGTATTTAAAGTTCAAATTTTTAAGAGAATATTTTATCCTCTTTTAAATATTCTTTCCTGATACTTTCAAGCAGCATCTCTGAATTTGCTCTGTAACCGGATTCTTCCGACGAAATTACTTTCAGACAAACATCCTGAATGATGTTCATGATATTAGAACCCGTAAGTTCATATCTTCTGGAAACCTGCTCCAGATTAATATCTCCAAGATCTAATTGCTGCGGTAGATTATGCTGCCAGATGCGCAGACGTTCTTCATATCCAGGATTATTGAATTTTATACAGCTATGGAAACGTCTCGTAAAGGCTTTATCCATATTATTTTTAAAATTGGAAGCCAGAATAATAAGTCCTGAAAAAGTTTCTATTCTCTGTAACAGATAAGAAACTTCCTGATTGGCATATTTGTCATGCGCATCACGAACACTGGTTCTTTTCCCGAAAATAGCATCTGCCTCATCAAAAAACAGGATCCAGTTTTTGTTCTCCGCTTTATCAAATAATTTGGCGAGCTGTTTTTCTGTTTCACCAATATATTTGGAAACGAGCATGGAAACATCCACTCTGAAAACAGGTCTTTTCGTATATTTCCCTAAAAGACTTGCAGCAAGGGTTTTTCCGGTTCCCGGATCTCCGTAAAACAGTACTCTGAAACCCGGTTTAAGTTTTTTCTGCATTCCCCAATCTTCCATAAGAATTCTGCTGCTGTTGTACCACGCTTCAATCCCCTGAAGTTCTTCGAGTGTAGTCTGAGGTAGTATTAAATCTGCCCATGTTCTTTCTGTATGAAGCTGCTCCGCAGGAAAATCATTGCTCATTTTCGGAAGAAGCTCCATGCCGAACATCAAGACTTCAAAAGCATCCTGAGGAACGCTCAACAGACTGTTTACCGAAAAATTTTCCTTTGAAGAGCCTGAAAAAACAAGAAGTTCTTCTTTTACTAATAATGAAGTCTGGGCAAAGTAGTCCAGTGCTTTTAATCGTTCGGAAATACTTTCTCCGCCGAGAATATACTGAACAGCCTGAACTGTAGGATTAAAAAGTCTGCCGTTGTCGTTAACCGAACAGAAATCAAATAACGGACTGGACGGAAATTCAAGATAAACTCTTTTCAGTAAAGCAGGTTCCAGTCTTGGCAGCAAAGCCATTAAAAGAATAACAATTTCCTGATGGGTAAGCTGTTTTTCTGAAATATAGTTTCCAAGATGAATGTTTTTGTAATCTTCCGGATTAAATTCCGGAACTGCGCTGAAATCTTCTTCCGGATGATTAACACGCCAAGTGATAACGTTTTCTAAATAATTGAATAAATTTTGTAATTGTGTTGGTTGCATTTTTGTCATTTTAAACCTCAAAATTCACCTTTTTCAGGGAGAAATCCTTGCTTTTTGGATGACAGTTTCTGTAGTTGCAGCAGAGTGGCAATTCGTATTTTAAAATTGTTTGAGTTGATTTTAAAAGACTTAGATTATAAAAATCTAAGCCTAAAATTCTACAATTGATATAATGGTTTTTACGTTATGAAATTTGATCCAATAATGACTCTTTAATGGTAGTTCCGGTAGGTAAAATATGATTAAGAATCCCTGCGATTTCCTCATTGTTTTCATTAAGAACCGCGTCTTTTAATTCCTCTGTTCCGTTTTCGATGAAACTGTTTAAAAGATTTTTTGTAATTCCGGATTGCTGATAATTTGAGTAATAGCTGAAAAGGGAATCAATATGTTGTTTTACGCCTAATCTTATGCCGGATTCTTTAAGATAGTCAATAATTCGCTTGCGTCTTTTAATAACCAATTCTGCACTTTCTGAAACAGAAAGAGGTACATACACACGTTTAATAAGCACAGGATTTTCATAGATATCGAACCATTTAATGAGGATATTTAACCCTTTTAAAAATCCGTTTTCATCCAGCTCATCTGAAAAGATTTTCTGAATTGCCAGATTCGTCTGTTCCTTGTCTAAATAGTAACCGGCAACGGCTTTTCTTCCTTTTTCATAAGTAGGTTCCCCTTTAACGATTCCATTCAGAATGGTGATATCTTTTGCCATTAGTTCAAAAGGCGTAAGATCTTTAAGATGCTGGTTTTGTTCAAATATTTTTAATTTCATTAGTCTTGATTTTGATAATTACATTCAATTCTTATATTTCTGATTCCCATTGCCACATCACCACCCCAACCATTTTCATTATTTTCTCCTGCATACAAGTATCCCGTCATTATAAGCTGATTATTGTCTACATTGTAAACTTTACATTCAATATGTTGATTAATTTCTTTGAGATCAGCTTTATAGAAAAAATAAAGATTATCCCATAAATTATAGTGATTAGTAACACTGTCTCCATTTGAAAACAAACTTCCCCAATAAGTTGCATGAGCTCTATACATAATATTTACATTAGTATTATTAATAAATTTGATATTGGTATTAATGATGTTTATTTTCTGACCAAAATCTATTTTGGAGAACGTCAAAATAATTTTGTCATTAAAAGTTCCTAAATCAAATCCTTCAGGTAATACCGGCAAATTCTTTCCTATAATTCTTTCCACAGTGAAGCTAGAATTAGAGTTAGGATTAATCTGGTAATTGAAATAATAGTATTCTGTTTCGGCAAGTTCATCTAACTGAAACTTTTTTATTTTAACTGAGTAAGGAGCAGTACCAAAAAAGTACTTTCTTTGTTCCTGATAATTATTCGTTTTACTAACATCAATTAGTTGCTCTCCTTCATCTTGAGAATTAACTGTTAGCAAAATTTTTTCTTTTCCGAAATTGTATCCATGATATGCTAAATATGCGTTATCAATTGATGCCAAACTATTAGCTAAAATTACCGCTTCTTTATTTGTCGGGGTATCTTCTCTATGTTTAAATGCATCAATTAATTCTGCAAACTGGCTTTGAGTAGGATATTTATTTTTTTCAAAGTAGATTTTTAGCTGCTCTCTGGTAGCTAATTTATTCTTTTCCATAATTTTTTAATGTTTTTATATTTTGGCTTGCCAAAATGATATTTTCAGTTTTGTGAAAGTATTTTATTATCTATATTCTTAAGGTTCGATCCAGTATTTTCCAAAATCAGTACTACAAATATTAAGATTAGAGTATGAACCTCTTTTAATAGAACATAGAGGTTTCATTGTACCTACTCCAGTAATATCTGTATTCATTGTCTTAACATCACTACCACTTCTAACAGTAATGTTTAATATATTGCCTACTTTTGTAAAGATGATTGTATTATTTACACTTCTGGCGATTGTATTGTAATTTTGATTATATACTGCAGGAGTAAAATTTATTGAGTTATGATATCCATTCCAATTAACACCTGTCGTAAAATAGGATATGAAACTGTCAATAATACCTACATTAAAAGTTGCATCAGAAGAAGCCATACCTATTATTCCTCTGTTTCCCTCATATGTTTCATTTCCAACGTTACCCCCTATAACAAAAACCCAATTTTTATTAGATGGTAAAATCAAATTAGGATAAGCACAAGCCATTATTTCATCAGCCGAAAATGTACTAAAATTACTATTATTGGTTTTTAGAACTATTCCGCCATTTGCAGACAAAGTTGATGCTGTATTATTAGAAGCATTTATTAAATTCCAATCGTCTACCGTTAAATGTGTAAATTTTAAATTCCCTATATTCATAATAAATTCATTTAAATCCTTTACATTGGTATCTAATGCGGTAGGACTGTTTGTATAAGTGTGAACTATATTTAAAGTTTGTGATGATGGTGTAACAGGGTTAGGTAAAGTATCCGGTATGGTTACAACCAGAGCATCACCTTCTACAACCTGTTTTGTATTTGAGTCTATTCTTAAAACTTTGGGATGGTCTTTGTAATCACTGCCTACATCCTTCAGTCCTTTCAAAAAATAAGCATTTCCTAAAGTATTCCATGTAAAATCCGCATTCTGAGTGAAAGTTCTTGCCTGAGTATTGGTAAGATCTGCGGTAGCAATATTACTTCCCAAAGTTCCCCATGAACTTCCGTTCCAGAGATAATATCCGGCTGTGCCATCAGTCTGATAAACAACAGCTCCCGCCTGAATAGTTCCTAAAGAAATCGCAAGCCTTTGAGCCTGAGTCATTCTTGGAGCGATAAGCGCTGCTTTAGAAGAAGAATCAACAGACCAGATAATATTATTGTAGTTATTACTTCCAATTCCCGAACTGGTTCCGTTATCCTGTAATAGGCTGTTGATAAATGTTGAGCCGTTCCATCTTCCGAGATAATTCGCTCCCATGGAAGGTTTATCAAATTTATTATTAAATGTATTCCAGTCTGTATTACTCAGATAACCTGAAGTATTCGTATTAGACTGAGATATGCTTAATGTTCTGTCAGACGATAAATTGCCTCCTCCCTGTAACGGAGAAACAGTATTGATAGCTACTGTTTTTTCTGCTTTAGCATCTAATGCGGTTTGCAATCCTCCAATGTTAGAAACTGCAAACATCACATTAGACAATACGTTTCCTTTGCTGTCTTTTAACTGTAAAATGTTGGAATTTAAAGCCAGTTGCGTACCTACATTATTCACAAAATCCGAAACCGGAATGCTGTCTAAAAGCTCATTGTCTGCATTATAAAGTTCTAATGAGGCTGTAGCCGTATTATATCTTAAATCTGTCCCTTCATTATCCAGAGACTGCAAAGAAATTTCCGACAATACATTTCCCTGAGCATCTGTTAATGACAATTTTTTGCTGGTAGGTGACCACAGAAGATCAAAGTCTAACGACAGATTTTCTAACCCTTCGATTTTTTCTTTAGGAATACTTTCCTTTTTATGCCAGTAAGAATCTAAAAATTCTGAGAATTGGGCTTCGGTAGGTTTCTTTCCGGTCTCAAAATAGAATTTTAGAATTTCTTTTGTAGTTGATTCATTTTTTTCCATACTTAATTTTTTAACTTTTTTAAGTTTTTAGCACAGCTGATTTGGATCCAATAGTATCTGTATTTGAGGGTTCAAAATTCCTTATTTTTTTCTTCTTATTAAAGTTTTTAGCCTCCTGCATTCTGTAGTTGCAGTAAGTCGTAAATTTTGTATAGCTTAAGAAGCTTTTATTTGACTGTGGGAAATTTTACTTTTTTTTCAAAAGAAAAAATAAGACGCTCATATTAATAGATGAAAAAGTATCCGAAAGGAAAACGAACATGAAAACTTTTATCGAGCTATCAAAAATTAAAAAGAAGAAAAATTAGAAATGAGAAACTCGGGTGTAAAAAAAGAAACTGCCTCATTTTTGGAGATATCTTTTGCTGAAAAGCATTTACACGGTTTCTGATGTGGATGTGGTGGAGCGTTCTCGCTACGATATGTCGTTTAAGTATTTTTTGGAAATGACACCTGAAGAAGAAGTTATTAATCCAAGCTCGCTTACAAAATTCAGAAAACTGCGTCTGAAAGACACCGATCTGCTGAATCTTTTGATCGGTAAAACCGTAACGATTGCGATTGAAAAAGGGATTATCAAATCCAAATCCATTATTGTAGATGCCACACACACTTTTTCCAGAAGCAACCCTTTTTCTACGATTGAAGTATTGAGAGAACGCTCTAAGCTACTTCGAAAAGCCGTTTATCAGTTTGATGAAGCGTTTAAAAGCAAAATGCCTTCAAAAAACACGGATAATGATTTGACTAAAGA
>NZ_JACLCT010000072.1:0-6460 GCF_014218915.1 Chryseobacterium sp. C2(2020) | reverse complement strand
CATGTATGATTATGGGGCGAGATTTTATATGGCGGATATCGGACGATGGGGAGTGCAAGACCCAAATCAAGAATCTTACACCAATCATTCCTCATATAATTATGTTGGAAATAATCCCATTATGAGAATTGATCCTGATGGAAGAGATTGGTATTATACTGGTGATGGTCAATATCTTTATAATAAAGATTTAAACAGAGAGAATGCTACTCAATTTTTTAAGGACAATAATATAGAAGGTGCTAAATATGCTTTTGCGAGCAATACAATGGGCACTATGAACTATGCAGCAGATGGATACATATATGATGACTCAGCAGCTGGAGGAGGAAAACCTGTTGAAAATGGAAGATTAAATAATATTGAAGGGGTTACAATGACCAAAACCAGTTGGTGGAACAGCCCTTTAGCAAGATTTTTAGTTCCTGACAGATTTGGAGTTGCTCAGAGTGGCTCAGTTGGTGGTGGAGCGGAAATTGGAACAAGTATGGGGCTTGAAGTAATTACAAGGGGAAAAGATGCTGGGATTTATTTTGATCCAGGAAACACTTTAAGTATTGGTGCTGCTTTCGGAGCAGGAGGTGAAGGGGATTTATCCTTCTTTAGTAGTACTTTTACAGGTAAGGTTTCTGATATGAGCTTAAATACAGTTGTAGGAACAGAAGCGTATGTAAGTGGATCTCTTGTTGATGTAGTGGGGGTTGTTGGTAAAGTTGCAGTTTCTTTTGATGCTAATCCTAACAATGGTCCAGTATCTGGAAGATGGGTTACACGTTCTGTTGGAGTTGCCGCAGGAGCTAAAGGCTCTGTAGGAGTTGGTGTAACTCTCACTAACACAAGAGTTGGTGTTGGCTTTGATGGAAAAATAAGAGTAGCTGATTATACAGGTGCTGTAACTGGAAAAGGATCATATTAATATGGAACTAAGCAAAAGAAATATTATTATCGTTATAATAATTATTTGTATAGGTGTATTATTTGTATTTTTTTGGAATTTAAGTAAGTACAATAAATTTTACAGTTCGGAAGTAGTCGGTATAATCGAAGAAATAAAATCTAACAGAAAATTTGAAAACTCTAAAGTTGTTAAGTTTGTTGGAGGTAATGATTTTAATTATACTTTTTGGATTTATGCTCCTGATAAGAACGATCTAAAAATAGGTGACTCTATTTACAAGGAGAAAAACTCTGAAGATTATCAGATTTATCGACAAGATAGTTCAGGAAATTACAGTTTTTATAAAACTTTAAAAAACAAACCATAATAAAAAGCTGCCACTCATTTGAGTGGCAGCTTTTTAATTAATTAGGACTTATATAATATCCTACGATTTTAATAGAATCACCATCTTTATGCAGAGTGAATTTTTCTTGGGTATTTTTTATATCTCGATTTACATTGTAAATTAATATATATTCATTTCTGGAATTAGTTCCTTTTATGACACTTGCCTGCTCATATATTAAAGAATCATTTTTAATATTGCCAAATTGTGAAAAAGAAGTATCAAACATTTGATTTACTTGTTCTTTTGTAGCAATTTTGAAAAGCTCATTACCACATAATTTAAAGATTTCCTCTCTGTTATTTTCTTTTAAAAGAGAATAAAATTTTTGTGTTATTTTTTCAGCTTCTTTTCTATCTTGTTCTTTCGCACCACAATTTATTAGAAACAAAGTAAGAAGTATTAAAATATACTTTTTCATAGCGTAGCAATATTTTTCTGTAGATAATCTTTAAATCGTTTTTTAGAAACGAAAGTTTCGATTAGTTTTAGAAGAATGTTTTTTTCTTCGGCATCAAGTTCATTGATAAGTTTTAACTGTTCCAGAACTGCGGTGTCTTCCATAGAAACCTCATTGGGAACATTGTTTTTTTCATTGAAGAAAATAATATCATCTACGGCAATCCCGAAATGTTTAGCGACAAAAACCAATTTATCGACAGGAATATCCTGTTGGTTGTTTTCCATTTTAGAATATCCTGTTCTGTGTGTATGCATCAGATCAGCCATCTCCTGCTGTGTTAAACCTTTGTTCTCACGAAGTTTTTTCAAGTTGTCGCCTATCTTCATAATAAAAGAATTATAAAGCGAATTTACTAAATAAGAACATTTAAGCAAAATATGTTTTATTTTAGAAAATAATATTGTTCTATTTAAGAACTTTATTTTATCTTTGTCGTGTTCTAATTATTCACAATCAATTTTAAAACACCTTAGAATATGGAAATCACCGCCATCAAAGAACGCTTAAGCTTATCCGCAGTTCTGCAACATTACCACCTTGAGCCAAAAAATAAAATGCTTCATTGCTTTTATCACGAAGACAAAACGGCAAGTCTTCAGGTAAATCTGGAAAAGAACTTTTACAAATGCCACAGTTGCGGAAAAACCGGAGACGTGATCCAGTTTATAGAAGATTACGAGAAACTCACAAAACACGAAGCAATAAAGAAAGCAGAATCTTTAATTGGTGGTTTACAGTTGTCCGTTGAAGGAAAACAACAAACAGTCAAAAGCGAACAGCCAACAGCCGACACAGAATTTTTAGAAAGGATGTTTTCCTATTTTAAAAATGCGCTGCACTCTTCCAAACCTGCAAGGGAATATTTAGGCAAGAGAAATCTCGACAACAGTATTTTGGAAATCGGCTACAACTCGGGACAGTTTCATCACGGGGAACGGAAAACTGAAGAGCTGATAAAAAAAGCACTGGAAGCAGGATTATTACAGGATAAAGGCTTAATCAACAGCAGAACAGGCGAAAAAGGCTACAGCCCTTTTGCGAAATGGTGCATCTGTTTTGCGCTGAGAAACAAAGAACACCGGATCACAGGATTGTACTTCCGCTCCGCATTATATGATGATCCTTCATTGGACGGTTCAATAGCGAAACATTTTTACCTGAAGAACCGTTCCGGAATTTATCCCGGATATCCGAAATCAGACACTAAGAAATTGATTTTAACGGAAGCCATTATTGATGCAGCATCGCTGCTTCAAATAAAAAATATTGCAGAAAATTACAGTATCGTAGCTTGTTTTGGAACGAACGGATTGAATGAAGAAATTTCACAGGTAATACAGGAATGGTGTCATTCTGAGCAAAGCGAAGAATCTAAAGAAATTATCTTTTGTTTTGATAGTGATGAAGCGGGAAAAAAGGCGGTTGAAAAGTACTCCAAAGAATTTATTAAGAATGATCCGAAACTTAAAATCTCTACCGTTGAATTACCCTGCAAAGATGTTAACGAAACACTGCAACTTCATGATGAAAGTATTTTCACCCAGCTTTTGGAAGAAAGGAAGATTTTATTTTCATCTGAAGTAAAGAGCCTTAACACAGTGTTAAATGAAGAATCTGCGCACTCCGCACAATCAGCGGGAGATTCTTTGGCACAGCTCAGCGTTACAGAACCCAAAACAGCAACCGACTTTTTACAGCAAAAGGATCTGCTAAAGAATCTCAATCAGTTAATCGAAAAAGCGGGAATCATTGGTGAAGAACAGTCCAGACTGCTTTTATTTTTAATCACGATCAGCTATTTAAATAAAAGTCCTCTGCACGGCATTGTACAGGGAAGTTCCGGAAGCGGAAAGACCCATATTATCTCGAGAATAGCGGATTTAATGCCGCAGGAAGATGTTCTGAGATTTACAAGAATTACAGAATCCAGTTTATATAATTGGGGTGAGTTCGATTTATTCCAAAAGATCATCATCATTGAAGATCTGGACGGATTAAAAGAAGATGCTTTGTATGCGCTGAGAGAATTTATCAGCAACCAGGTTCTGAGAAGTTCGGTCACCATCAAAGACAAAAAAGGAAATAATAAATCTTCCCATAAAATCGTAAAAGGACAGTTCAGCAGTTTAAGTGCAACAACAAAAGGCGAAACGTATGAGGATAATATGAGCCGAAGCTTTTTACTGGCAGTCGATGAAAGCAAAGAGCAAACGCAAAGAATTATCCACTATCAAAACCAAAGGAACGCAGGAGAAATCGACCGCAACGAACAAAATTGGGCGACGAACTTCGTTCAGAAGTTAGTAAGAAATTTAAAGCATTACGAGGTCATTAATCCATTTGCTACCAAACTGAATCTTCCTGAAAAAGTTCATAAAATAAGACGTTTAAATGAAATGTATCAGGCGGTAATAAAGCAGGTTACTTTTATTAATCAATATCAGAGAGAAGTTAAAAACGGTTATCTGATAACAGAAATTGAAGATATCGAACAGGCTACAGAAGTACTGTTTGAAAGCATTGTTTTAAAAGTGGATGAGTTAGACGGAAGTTTACGGCAGTTTTTTGAAAGATTAAAAAAGTATGTAAAAAATGAACATCAGGAATTTATTTTAAGAGATATAAGACAGGAGTTCAATATCAGTAAAACACAGATGTTTAGACATATACAGACCCTTTTAGAATTAGATTACATTAAACAGACCGGAGGTTTTGCCAACAAAGGAATAAAATACAAAATCAGCTATTGGGATAATCACCAAAAACTAAGAACCGAAATCAAAGAGTTTTTAAACAATCAAATCCGACAGTTGAAGAACGCCAGTGGAACACAAAAGGAACACTAACGGAACGCTAAATAATAAAGTACGACCGCGTAACACATTTAAAATCTATAATTTATAATTTAAAATCACTCTTGCGTTCCACAATAAAAAATATTGAGTAAGCAAAACCGTCGTAGATATGAACCCTGAACTTTACATCTTAAACTTTAAACCTTTAGAATGGAAGAATTTAGAAGATATTTAGAGCTTCGGAACTATCAGAAAAGAAACATTCAGAGAACCTTATCTGCTGTAAGAGAATACGAAGAGTACAGAGCAAAAGGCAATCTTCCGAAAGATTACATCCGCTATCTGAGACAGCGGAAAAATAAAAACAATCCTGAAAAATTACTCAGCAACAATACGGTAAACAATCATTTAACTGCCCTGAAATTATACAAAAATTACAGAAAAGAGATTGAGCAGAAAGAAACCGGACTTGTGATCTGCAAAAGCCTTAAAATCATTGTTCCGGAAGTTGAAATATTAAACCCGGAAGAAATACAGAAACTCTTTGAAACTACCGTAAATAAAAGAGATAAAGCCGTTATCGCAAGTCTGTATTATTTAGGACTAAGAGCCGGAGAATCGGCGGAACTGTTACTGGAGGATGTAGATTTAGACAATGCAAAAGTCTTGATAAGAAAATCCAAAACAGGCTATCAGAGAGAAGTTCCCATCCACAGCAAAGCCTTAGAAATTTTTGAGGAATATTTACAGGAAAGAATCCATAAAGGCGATTGTTTTTTACAGGGACAGAAAGGAAATCTAACTCCTTCCGGAATAGAATTTATCATAGAAAAAACAGCAGAGAAAAGCGGTATTACAAAAAGAATCTATCCCCATTT
This sequence comes from Chryseobacterium sp. C2(2020), assembly GCF_014218915.1. Taxonomy (NCBI): domain Bacteria; kingdom Pseudomonadati; phylum Bacteroidota; class Flavobacteriia; order Flavobacteriales; family Weeksellaceae; genus Chryseobacterium; species Chryseobacterium sp. C2(2020). The sequence goes on along the minus strand of NZ_JACLCT010000072.1, from coordinate 1,038 downwards.
ATTACGGCACAGTATCGCCACGCATTTACTGAAAAACGGAATGGAACTGAAAAAAGTAAGCCGGTTTTTAGGACACAGAAGTTTAGAAAGTACACAAAGATACACGCACTTATGAAAGAATTTTTACAGTACTTAAAAGATCATTATCATTATGCAGAGCGCACCCTTACAGAGAAAGAAAAGCAGGTTTTGTTATGGAAAAAACTATGTTCAGGGAAGCAGGATTTTGATGAAATAAATACCGCAGAACTTTTAAAAATTGCAGCCTTACAGCAGAAAAAATATGCAATCATTACCGTTAATAATCAGCTCAGAACTGTAGAACAATACTTTGAATATTTACAGATCACAGGAAAAAGGAAAGACCATCCTTTAAAGAATTTTAGAATAAAAGTACCGAAAAGACCTTTAATTACAGGATTTTTAACCGAAGAAGAATTACAGGACATCGAGAAGGATTTTAGAGAGAAGAAATACAAAAAAGGACAGTTCAGTTTATTTGGAAAACGCAATCAGATTATTTTAAGCCTCATTATTTATCAGGGTTTAGATACAGGAAGTTTGCGGGAACTTAAAGTAAAAGATATCGATTTAGAGAAAGGAAAAATTACCGTTCCTGAAGCCACAGAAAACCGATTAAAAGAAAGGATTTTACCTTTAGAAGCTTCGCAGATTTTAGAGCTCTACAAATACATCACAGAAACAAGACCGGAACTCCTACAAATCTCAAAGACCGTAAAAGAAACCGATAAATTATTTATCACCAGTGAAAACACAAAATTTAGCAGCATAACAAAACAGATCCGAAAACAGATTAATATTGAAAGTTTACAACTGATCAGAAACAGCAGGATTAATCTCTGGTTAAAACAATACAATGTAAGAGAAGTTCAGTATAAAGCAGGATTTAGATATTTACGAAGTCTGGAATATTTTGATAGAACCGAACTGGAAAATCTGAAACAGGAAATAGAAAAATACATTTGAAAAATTAAAAAAAATGAAAGACGAGCTTCTTGCCTACGTTTGCATTTTAAG
>NZ_JACLCT010000071.1:0-7979 GCF_014218915.1 Chryseobacterium sp. C2(2020) | reverse complement strand
TTAGTATTTGTTCAATTCTAAAATATTAATTTTAGACATTAAGCACCTCATGTTTTTCTCCGAATTCACGTTATTTAAAGTATTTCAAAAGTCTGCAAAGAGAAAAAATCTTTGATTTTTTTAACTTATGTACTCTTTTTTCCATTAAGTATTAAATTCAAGAAACTAAAGTGTTTAAATCTTTTGTGGTAAAAAAGTGTAAACAAATTTAATGATAAAGATTGTAAAACAAAACGCAAAAGAGATGACTGATGAAATACTGACTTTCAATACCTCAAATTTTCATGAGATGTGTGATTTTCTCGCGAATTGTGATCAGGATTTAAAATCAATTATCGAAAATCATGGTTATCCTCCGATGTGGAACCGAGAAAATACTTTTGAAACCCTTGTTCATATCATTCTGGAACAGCAGGTTTCTCTCGCTTCAGCCTTAGCCGCATTACATAAACTGAAAGAAAAAATTACAGAAATCACTCCTGAAAACATTCTTAGTCTTACGGATGCCGAAATGAGAGAATGCTATGTAAGCCGACAGAAAAATACATATATCAAAAGTCTGGCAAATTCAATGCTGGAAGGAAAAATCAATCTTGAGAAATTCCAGAAAATGTCTGATGAAAAAATTCGGGAAACATTAATCAGCTTAAAAGGAATCGGAAACTGGACGACCGATATTTATCTTATGCTAGCTCTTCGACGAACCGATATTTTCCCAATCGGGGATCTTGCCGTAGTAAATGCTTTAAAAAAAATTAAACAATTGCCTCCGAAAATATCCAGAGAAGAAATCATAACCATCAGTAAAGAATGGAAACCGCTCAGATCTGTTGCTACAATGGTGCTTTGGCACTATTACTTATCAGATTCAGCCAGAAAAAAAATGACAGATTTTTCACAAATTTAATTTTCATTTTGTCAGTTTACAGAATTGTTATATCTTTGCACCTAATGAATAACACAGTATTTATATCATTAGAATTACCGGGCGTAGACGCCCTTTACGATATTTATTTATTTTAAGCGAAGATATTTTCTTCGCTTTTTTTTTGTAAAAAATTTAAAGACAATATGTTTACGATTACAGAACTAAGCAACGAGAGAATCAACAGTATAGTAACAGAAGCATTGGCTTTTGCGAACGGGAAAACTGCCAAAATTGAAGGAGAGGTTTTCTGTTCCAATCTTTTCTTCGAAGACAGTACAAGAACGAAAACAAGTTTTGATATTGCTGAAAGAAAATTAGGATTGCAGGTCGTTCCTTTCGATGCTTCCCACAGTTCCGTAAACAAAGGAGAGAGTCTTTATGATACGGTAAAAACCATCGAAAGTCTGGGCGTAAATCTTGTCGTAATCAGAGATAAGAAAGACAGATATTTCGAAGAACTGAAAAATATAAAAATTCCGGTGATCAACGGAGGAGACGGAACAGGAAATCACCCTTCACAATGTATGCTGGATTTAATGACGATCTATCAGGAATTCGGAAAATTTGAAGGATTAAAAGTAGGAATCGTTGGAGACGTAAAACACAGTAGAGTGGCAAATTCCAATGCTGAAGCGTTAAGAAGATTAGGCGCAAAAGTATATTTCTCAGGACCGGAACAGTGGTTTGACGAAGGAGCCTTAATCAACGGAACCTATCTGAATATTGATGAAATGATCCATGACGTAGATGTTTTGATGCTATTAAGAATCCAGCACGAAAGACATGATGCCAAAATGAGTTTCTCTGCTTCAGAATACCACAAAAAATATGGTTTAACCAAAGAAAGAGAAAAAGCCATGAAAAAAGAAGCCATCATTATGCATCCTGCTCCCATCAACAGAGGAGTTGAAATTGATGATGATTTGGTAGAATGCGAACGCTCAAGAGTTTTCAAACAAATGCAGAACGGTGTTTTCGCAAGAATGGCAATCTTAAAAGAAGCCTTGGAAAAACAAGGATATACTTTTAAATAAGAACCAAGGTAAAAGAGCCAAGGTAAAAATAAAAAGAGCCAAGCTAAAAGTAAAAAGAATCAAGTAGTAAGCCGACCCGGAAGGGTCAAACAACAATAGCCGTGGGTAAAACCCATGGAAAAGAAAAAAAGATGATGACCAAAGCCCTGAAAGGGCGATCTGTTAATAGCCATGGGTAAAACCCTTGGAAACAAAAAAAGATAAAGATTATCCAAGCCTCGTAGAGGCGACCTGTTAATAAAAAAGAAAATCTAATTAAAGAAAATGAAGAAAAAATTAATACTGGAGTCCGGTGAAGTGTTTCACGGAGAAGGTTTCGGAGCAGAATTGGAAACGGCAGGAGAGGTGGTTTTCAATACCGGAATGACAGGGTATCAGGAATTGATCTCTGATCCGTCTTACTGCGGTCAGATTGTTTGCATGACCTATCCGCTTATCGGAAACTATGGAATTAATAGAGATGATTATGAGAGTATTGAACCGGCAATTAAAGGACTTATCGTAAAAGAACTTTGTGATCTGCCATCCAACTTCCGTACTCAGATTACTTTAGATGAATTATTTAAAAAGAAAAACCTTTCCGGAATTTCAGGGATCGATACCAGAAGACTCACCAGAATTCTTCGTAACCACGGAGTGGTGAAAGGAAAAATCGTAAACGCTGATGCCGATGAAAGCACAGTAGTTTCAGAATTAAAATCAACCAACTTCCCAACAAATCAGGTACAGCAGGTTTCCACAAAAACACCTTACGCAAATCCGGGAAGAGGCTTAAAAGTAGTATTGGTAGATTTTGGTTCCAAATTAGGAATTATCAGAGAGTTATCTCAAAGAAACTGCGATATCACAGTCGTTTCTCAGAACGTAACTGCAGAAGAAATCTTACTGATGAATCCGGACGGAGTGATGCTTTCTAATGGTCCCGGAGATCCTGAAGATAACCAACAGGCTTTAGAAATGATCAGAGGAATTTTAGGAAAAGTTCCGATCTTCGGAATCTGTTTAGGACACCAGTTAATTGGTTTGGCTTGCGGCGCAAAAACGTTCAAGTTGAAATTCGGACACAGAGGTGGAAACCATCCGGTTTTAGATGTAGAGAAAAACAAAGTGGCGATCACTTCTCAGAACCACGGTTACGCAGTAGATCAGGAAAGTTTAAAAAATACAGACTTAATAGAAACACACATCGCACTGAACGACAGAACAAACGAAGGTCTGAAACACAAAATTCACCCTTGTTTCTCCGTTCAGTATCACCCTGAAGCAAGCCCGGGTCCAGAAGATGCAAATTATTTGTTCGATGAATTCATCCAGCTAATGGAGGATTTTAAAAAGTAGAAAATTAATTTGGGCAGCTTAATCCGCCTTCCGCTCCCAATCTTTTTTGCAGGACTTTTCGGCGAAAACAGAATAAACAGGATGGCAAAAAAGGATTTGCGCTCAAGTCGGGCTGCGTGCAATTCGCTGCAAAATTAAAGAATCCGAAGGATTCAATATGAATAGCCGTAGGTGCAACCTATGGAAAACGGTGGACATCATGAAAATGGTGAAACAACCAACATCAGAACCCGAAAGGGTTCAACATCAACAAAAAGGATAAATTTAAAAATGAAAAGAAACGACATAAAAACAATTTTAGTAATCGGTTCAGGTCCCATCATTATCGGTCAGGCGGCGGAATTTGATTACGCAGGAACGCAGGCTTGCTTATCTTTAAAAGAAGAAGGCTACAAGGTAATTTTGATTAATTCAAACCCTGCAACCATTATGACGGATGTTGAAATCGCAGATAAAGTCTACATCGAGCCGATTTCACTTCAGTTTGTAAGTCACATCATCAGAAAAGAACGTCCCGATGCGCTGTTACCAACGCTTGGAGGACAAACCGGACTGAATATGGCGGTAGAATTGGAAAAATCAGGAATTTTGGAAGAATGCAAAGTTGAGGTGTTGGGAACAAAACTTTCAGCCATCAACAGAGCGGAAGACAGAGATCTTTTCCGTGAACTGATGAGAGAACTGAACGAACCCGTTCCGGAATCTGACATCGTAAACACCGTAGAAGGAGCATTAAATTTTGCCGACAGAATCGGGTATCCTGTTATTGTTCGTCCGGCTTTCACCATGGGTGGAACAGGAGGAGGTATCGCTTCCAATGAAACTGAACTGAAAGAAATTGCTGAATTAGGATTGAAACACAGTCCCGTAACACAATGTCTGATTGAAAAATCAATCGCAGGATTCAAAGAAATAGAATACGAAGTAATGCGTGATGCAAACGACAACGCCATTGTGGTTTGTAACATGGAAAATATAGATCCGGTTGGAGTTCACACAGGAGATTCAATCGTTGTGGCACCTTCTCAGACACTTTCAGACAGGGAATACCAGTTGTTGAGAAATGCTTCACTGAAAATCATCAGAGCATTAGGAATCGAAGGAGGATGTAACGTACAGTTGGCTTTAGATCCGCATTCATTCGATTACTACATCATCGAAGTAAACCCAAGAGTTTCGAGATCATCCGCTTTAGCATCAAAAGCAACAGGTTATCCAATTGCAAAAATCGCTGCAAAGATTGCGGTAGGTTTAACGCTGGACGAAATCATGAACCCGGTGACAGGGAAAACATACGCTTGTTTCGAGCCGGCTTTGGACTATGTGGTAACGAAATTCCCAAGATTCCCTTTCGATAAATTCGAAACAGCGGACAGAAGATTATCCACCCAGATGAAAGCTACCGGTGAAGTAATGGCAATCGGAAGAAATTTCGAAGAATCTTTACAGAAAGCCATCCGTTCTCTGGAAACCGGAATTAAACATATTGGTTTAAAAACTAAGCAGGCTGCAGCTTTAACGGCAGAAGAAATCGAAAGAAGAATCAGAGTTTGTGATGACGAAAGATTATTCATCATCGGAGATGCTTTAAGAAGAGGGTACGACTGGGAACAGATCGTAGAATGGAGCAAGATTGATAAATTCTTCATCTGGAAAATCAAAAAACTGATTGATTTCGAAAAGACAATCGCAGAAAATAAATTCAGCAAAGAAATTTTACTGGAAGCTAAAAAACTAGGTTTTGCAGATGTAAATATTTCAGTTCTCTGGAACGTGACGGAGCGTGAAGTGTTCAATTTCAGAAAAGAAAACGGAGTAATGCCGGTGTACAAAATGGTAGACACCTGTGCGGCAGAATTCGAATCGGAAACCCCTTATTTCTACGGAACTTACGAAGAAGAAAACGAATCTGTAGTTTCAGATAAAGAAAAAATCATCGTTCTTGGTTCAGGACCCATTAGAATCGGACAGGGTGTTGAGTTTGATTACGCAACAGTGCACTCGGTTTGGGCAATTAAAGAAATGGGTTACGAAGCGATTATCATCAACAATAATCCGGAAACAGTTTCTACAGACTTCTCAATTTCAGACAAACTTTACTTTGAGCCTTTAACGGAAGAAGATGTAATGAACATCATCGAATTGGAAAAACCAAAAGGTGTTGTGGTACAGTTCGGAGGACAGACAGCCATCAACTTAGCAGATAAATTAGCCGCTCACGGAGTTGAGATTTTGGGAACTTCTCTGGAAGATCTGGACAGAGCGGAAAATAGAGATAAATTCGAAAAAGCGCTTCAGGAAATGCAGATTCCGCAGCCTTTAGGAAAAACATCGGTTTCAAAAGAAGAAGCGATAAAAATTGCCAACGAGATCGGTTATCCGGTATTGGTTCGTCCGAGCTATGTTTTGGGAGGAAGAGCCATGGAAATCGTGTACACGGAAACAGAACTGGCGCACTACATGGAAAATGCAGTGGAAGCAAGCCCAGAACATCCTGTTTTGGTCGACAAATACATGGTGGGAAAAGAAGTGGAAATCGATGCCATCTGCGATGGTGAAACGGTAATCATTCCGGGAATTATGGAGCACATCGAAAGAGCGGGAGTTCACTCCGGAGACTCAATTGCAGTGTATCCTCCACAGAATATTTCACCAAGCGAAATCGAAACTTTGGTTGATTACACCAAAAGATTGGCGAAAGGATTAAATGTGATCGGATTAATGAACATCCAGTACGTTCTTTTCGAAGGAAATGTATATGTGATCGAAGTAAACCCAAGATCATCGAGAACCGTACCTTTCCTGTCTAAAATCACGGATGTTCCGATGGCAAATCTGGCTACAAAAGCAATTTTGGGACAGAAATTAAAAGATTTAGGCTACGAAAGCGGACTGGTTCCAAACAAAGAAGGAGTTTTCGTAAAAGTTCCGGTGTTCTCTTTCTCAAAATTAACAAAAGTAGATATCTCTCTAGGACCAGAAATGAAGTCTACAGGAGAGGTTATGGGGAAAGATACAACACTGGAAAAAGCATTATACAAAGGATTGGTTGCGGCTGGAAGAAAAGTTCCGATGCACGGCTCAATTTTGTTCACGGTTGCAGATAAACACAAACAGGAAGCGGCTGATCTGGCAGCAAGATTCCACGAAGTTGGTTTCAGAATCTGGGCAACGGAAGGAACGGCAAAATTCTTTGAAGAAAAAGGAATTCCATGCAAAATCGGATATAAAATCGGGGAGGAGAGTGTGAACCTGATCGATCTGATCCAGAAAGGAAAAGTACAGTACGTTGTGAACACGATGACGAAAGGGAAACAATCGGAAAGAGACGGTTTCCAGATCAGAAGAATGAGCGTGGAAAACGGTGTTCCTTGTTTAACATCCATGGATACAGTAGAAGCCATCCTGAAAGTAATCGAAAGCATGAGTTTCAAAATGGAGACGATGTAATTTTTAGATTATTAATTATTATATAGTCAACCCTTACAGTTTTTAACACCTGTGAGGGTTGATTAATCATTTAAATTTTGTTGTTCTGTTTAAAATATATAAATTAGAGACTAAATAAATATCAAGTTTTGATTTATTATATTGATTTCAATTTACCAAAATAATTACATACATGAAATTACCTTCTAGATATGAAGATTTGCAAGAAGCATATAAGGGGCGTCTATTGCCTAATAAAAGTTTAATTGAGAAAATCAAATCTGCGGTAAAATCAATAAATATTAATGGCGGAATAAGATTTTTACCAGTGTATGGAGAAAGTGGTTCTGGAAAAAGTTCTGCTACAATTGAACTCAAAACACATTTACCCGAAACACACACTTTTCTTTTAGAAAAAGAAGAAATTTCAAATAAAGAAAAACTAATTGATAGAATTTTAAATGAATATAGATATAATTTTGGTAAAATTTTAATTCCAATTGTAGATCAGTTTGAAGAAAATGTTGCGGGTAAAGAAAAAATACCTTCGCAATTTATTGAATATATAAGCTTATTCGATAGAAATGAATTAAAGGAAATTCCTACAATTTTTATTTGGTTAACAACTAGTAAAAATTTTCAAAATCTACTTACTAATGCTACATCTCGTAATAAAAGAATTTTATTAGCCAATGAATTTGTAATAGAGGGTCCTGAAAAGTATTTATGGACGAATATAATTAAAGACACTTTTTCTGTTCATAATCAAGAAAAAGATTTAGCTGATTATCTTATAATTGATACTGTTATTGATGAAATCGTATTTGAATGTAGTACTTTGGGAAGTGCTATAGAAAATGTCGGAAATAAGCTGGCCGAACAAATGGAAGACATTCAGGATTTATCACAGTATACTGTAATTTTATTGTGGCCTGTTTCTGACTCTGTTAGAAATCAAAGAGTAATGCAGTTTTCGAGACCAAGAGATGGATACAAACTTGATTGGGAGGCATTTTATAGAGAGCTTTCTATTGATGAAAAAACTCAATTGCCATTGGAAGTATATAATAGAACTAGGCTATATTTCGATATGCGTATTATACCTTTCAGAGCTGCTGATCTACATAGGCTATGTTCTCATATAGATTCTGAAAATCCCTCTTTAGGAAAAACGTATTTGTTATTTTAAAATATATAATTGTTTATTTAGTTTTAGAAAAAGCAACTTTAAAGAGTTTTCCAGCATAAAC
>NZ_JACLCT010000070.1:0-8286 GCF_014218915.1 Chryseobacterium sp. C2(2020) | reverse complement strand
AACTGAATATGTTCATAATCCCTGCTTTTTGAGCGCTAATATACTAAAAATATTAGGTGTGTTTGCGGAGAATCAGATTAAATTTTAAAATGTCCCAAATACGTCATAACAATATCCAAACTCTTTGTATTAACTGTGGAGCCATCATGAATACAATTATCTGTTGGAGCTATATAGTTGGTCCTTAAATCCTCCGTAGATTTTTTTTTTTAGCCATTTCATGAGTTTTTAAAAGGTTAATAAAAACAAAGTTACTAAAACGGCAAATGGGAAAAGCTACCGGAGGTTTAGTTCAACAGCTAAGTTCTTGTTGCGTGCGAATAACGAACAGTGATACCCTATTTAACGGAAGCTTCGGGAGTTTTTTTTCAGCATTATGGGTTTATCGGCGAAGGATTTTAGAGATTTACAGGGGATTTCTGAAAGAGTCTCTTTTTTGGGCGGTTTACCCGTTTTTAGTTAATTTTACAAAGTTACAGATTTAGGCGGTTGTTAAAGCTGCCGAAGCTTTAGTTCAGCGGATCTTTAAGTTATTAATTTCTTTAAAAAAATAGAAAAATCTATAATAAATCTGTTATTTCTCCAATTTATTTTTGGTTTTAAATTGGATCTATACTGTGGAAGAAGTGATGTAAGCAGGGAAGAACAGTCGATTTAAAAAAATCTATAAATGTAATTGTCCGGCAAATGAGTAAAAAAAACTTGGTTGATATCATAGAATTTTCAGAAGAGTTATCTGAACCAATTAAGACACTGAATTACGAGTGGCTTGAAAAATATTTTCGTATAGAAGAAGGTGATGTTGCATCACTTTCAGATCCCCAAAAGCATATCATAGACAAAGGCGGCCATATTTATTATGCTAAACTCAATGGTGAAATTGTTGGTACAGCCTCACTGTTAAAGAAAAGTGAAACGGTTTACGAATTAGGTAAATTGGCTGTCAGCGACAAAGCACAGGGACACGGTATTGGGACAATATTGATTGAACATTGCTTAAATATTGCCAAACAAAAACAAATAACGATACTTATTTTATACTCAAACACAACGTTGCAATCGGCTATTCATTTATTTAGAAAATATGGGTTTGAAGAAGTTGAACTTGAAAGTGGAGTTTACGAAAGAGCAAATATCAAAATGGAGAAACACTTTTAAACAGGAAAGAACAGCCGTTTTAGAAAAAAATTATAAAGAATCCAGCGGACTTTTTATCCTGGACTTTGAAAGGTCTGTCACATGCGTGTAGATTTGGGTGGTTTTAATGGAATTATGCCCAAGGAGCTCCTGAATAAAGCGGATATCGGTTCCTGTTTCCATTAAGTGAGTGGCAAAACTGTGGCGCAATCCGTGAATACCGACTTTCTTGCGAATGCCTGCCTTTTCCATCGCCTTCCTAAATACCGCCTGCGCAGACCGTACAGAATATGCCTCGCCTTCTTTACCCTCGAAAAGGTAAACCTTTGGGCGGTAGCTCAGGTAATATTCCCGCAATTCGGGCAGTAAGCTTTGGGGAAGTACGGCGATGCGGTCTTTTTTACCTTTCCCCTGTTCGATGCGCACCAGCATTTCCGCACTGTCGATATCGGAAAGTTTTAACGCTACCACTTCACTCACACGGAGCCCCATGCCGTAACACACTTTCAGAACAAGTGAATGTTTGAGATTTAGTGTGGCAGCTATTATTTTCTTGATTTCAGCTTTGCTGAGCATTTTGGGAAGCAGCAGCTTTTTCTTTGGGCGCGGAATGTCGAAAAACATTTTTTGGCGGTGGAGCACTTGCTCAAAATAAAACTTTACGGCATTCATGCGGCTGTGGATTTCGCTTTCCGAGAGTTTCAGTTTTTCGTGGCAGTAGAGGAAATAAGACCGCAAACGTTCGGGAGAAAGCTCCTGCACGGGATAACTTTTTAGGATGTAGAGCAACTGTGCAAATTCTATGCTGTAAGTGCGTAAGGTATTTTGACTGTACCGCTTCAGCAGGAGATGTTCCTGGAAACGCTGGAACTCCGGCAAATTGACAAGGTGAATTTTGGAGAGTACTGCCTTGCCGGTTATTTTCTCGGGCAGCCCAAAAAGTTTGCGGTAGTGCCTGTTATCGGTAACATACCATTTTTTTTGTGAGGCGGACCACCGTGCTTTTGTGTGTTCGCGCAGAAAGGAAATGAGCTGCCGGTCTTTTTCAAACTGCACCCAAATAACGTTGGAGCCGTTGTGAGTTCCGGAGGAAAACTGAAATCTTTTGTCTGAAAAATCCATACCACCACTGCGTATTTTTTATATATTAAAAAAAGCTAAAATCAGATGGCGTTGGATGTTATCCGCCGCCAATAATTTAAAATACGCAATCCAAATATAGCTATAAAATATTAATATACAAATACTTAATAAAGATTCAAAAAAAATTACGATTTTATGATGCTTGATTCATAAATATTCATATATTTGAGTGTTATCGGTAATGGCACAACAACATTCGGTCAAAAATCAACTATTGACAAAATTAAAATTTGCCAACGCTTCAAAAAAAATAAAAGAGGTGCAAGCCACCGCACAAAGCCAAGACAATTGCACCACATTTATTTTTTCCCCAACTCTTTCAAGTCACCCCCGACATAGACAAAAATTTTGACAAAAACTTTACTAAAAACTTTGGCAACAGAATCAGAATAACTAAATTTGCCAAAAAATGGCAACTTTAATATCTTGACTGTATGCAAACAATTGGTTCTACATTTAAAAATATACGAGAAGAAAGAGATTTGCTTTTGGAAAACGTAACAAAGAAAACAGGAATTAGCAAAACTGTTTTGAGCCGAATTGAAAACGGCAGACGATTACCAACCAAAGAGCAGGTTAATTTGCTTTGCAAATACTACAAAGCCGAAAAGAACGAAATAATTATTCAATGGCTTAGCGACAAACTCGTTTACGAAGTGCAAGACGAAGATTTTGCATTGGAAGCTATGCAAGTAGCCGAAGAAAAAATCAGATACGGAACGAACGGAAACGGACGTTCAAATGGTTTTGTTTTATCACTAAACGGACATAAACAGAAAAGAAAAATTGACGACTTTGTAAACAAAGTCGTTCAGGGCGATTGTTTGGAAGTGATGCAATCAATTCCAAACAAATCCGTAAATATGATACTTTGCGATTTGCCTTACGGCACAACGCAAAACAAGTGGGATTCTGTCATTGACCTAAAAAAACTTTGGGCTGAATACGAAAGAATAATCAAAGATGACGGAGCAATTGTATTGACTTCGCAAGGAATTTTTACTGCAAAGTTGATTTTAAGTAACGAGAAATTATTCAAGTATAAAATCACTTGGATAAAATCCAAATCAACCAATTTCCTTAACGCTAAAAAGCAACCACTTCGCAAACACGAGGACATTTGTATTTTTTACAAAAAGCAACCAACATACAATCCTCAAATGACGGAGGGCGAAGCATACGACAAAGGAGTTAGAAAAGACCAATACACAGGAAGTTACGGAGACTTCAAGCCTAAGCACGTTAAGAGTAATGGCGAACGCTACCCAAATGATATTGTGTTTTATGAGGAACAACCGATTGACGATTTTGTGTATATCAAAACAGCGGAATCCGAGGGAACTGTTTACCACCCAACGCAAAAGCCGATTGAATTAGGTCGTTACCTAATCAGAACTTTTACAAATGAGGGCGACATTGTTTTAGATAACGCTTGTGGTAGTGGTAGCTTTTTGCTTTCGGCAATTTTGGAAAACAGAAATTTTATCGGAATTGAGAAAAACGAAGATGTTTTACTGCACAAAGTAAAGCCTACGGATTACATCAAAGTTTGTACAGACAGAATACAAGAAACTTTAAAAAGAAAAGAAATTGAAGAATCTACATTAAGATTATTCAGAGAACCAATTGCAGAATATCACACATTGAATTATAATTTAGAGAATGGCAAAAATTACCTATAATGAAAGAAGTTGGGCAATTGATGTAATCAGCGAAATCAACTTATTTCTCGCCAACAAAAGTTGGCATTTTAAAAGTGCTGGTGGAGAAAATACGATTAACAACGAAAGGTCAAGTCTTTTCCCTGATGTGTTGATATTCAAAGACCAAGTAAAAGAAGTAATTCTACAAGGTTGGGAGCTGAAAATGCCCGATACGCTTATCAATGATGCAGAATTGATAAATAATGCAATCAAAAAAGCGAAGATTTTACAAAGAGATAGTTTTATACTTTGGAACGTAAAAAGTGCTGTTCTATATACAAGGCAAGGCGATACTTATTCAATCTTGAAAACTTGGAATGATATTGACATCAATAGCCGAACAGAGGTAAAACCTAAGGAAAATCTTTGGAAGAAATTACTACATTCTATACTTGAAGATTTAAACGGTTATTTTGAAACTGGTGCAATTTCTGATGTTGTATCTACCGAAATTTTAGCGGTAGATGCAATTATTGATGTTATTTTAGAAAATATTTCGTCAACAACTGACAAACTTAAACATAGCATACGCAGAAATGTAAGACTTGAAGCTGAAATAAACAATTGGTGGTTATCTTCTGCAAGTGAATATGGTTTTAACCCAACAGCAGAAAAAGATAAACCTAATAAATTTCCAACCCTTTCTAAAGTGATTTTAACGGATTGGGTGTTTAAAATAATTTTTGCGAATGTTCTAAAAAGACATTTTAATGAAGCAAAAATTATAGAAACCATAAACAACGAAACATCAATTAGACAAGCAAAAGAAATCATCACATCAATATCAGAACATTGCAATTTTTGGAATATTTTCAGCGACAACATTGCAATTGAGCATATTTCAGATTCAGCTTGGAAACAAATTATTCAACTTAATCAATTCCTTGCAACACTCAATATTGAAGGCATTGAAATAGAAATCCTTCATAATCTACTTCAATCATCAATAGTTTCCGCAAAGCGGAAAGTCGCAGGTCAATTCGCTACGCCTAAAAAATTAGCTAACTTACTTGTAAGGCTGACAATAGAAAACAAAGAAAATGTAGTTATTGACCCTTGTTGTGGAACAGGCACAATAATTAACCAAGCATATTCGCTGAAAGAAGAATATCAACTAAATCAAGACGAGATAATCAATAGCATTTGGGCATCAGACAAACATTCCTTTCCGATTCAATTATCTACGCTTACTTTGGCTAAACCCAATAACATTGGCAAAGTATTAAACATTTTCAGAGCAGATGTAATTGATTTGGAAACTGAACAAAACATCGCTTTTAAAGACCCAAATAATGGAAACGAAATCGTAAAGCAACTTCCGAATATAGATTATGTTGTTTCAAATTTGCCATTTATTAAGAGTAAAGAAATTGAAGTTTTAAACCCAAATATCACGCAAATAAATAATTTCATTAGTGAAAAAGCTGACACCGCAATCACTCTAAGTGGCAAAAGTGACATTTTCGCCTACATTCCGTTTTACTTACATAAACTTATTTCAGAAAACGGAAAAATTGGGTTAATTCTGTCTAATGCTTGGTTAGGAACTGATTATGGAGAAATTTTCTTAGAGCTAATTCAAAAATTTTATGACATTGAAACCGTTGTTATTTCAGGAAAAGGAAAATGGTTTGACAATGCAGATGTTGTAACAACATTCTTAATTGCAAGAAAAAGAAATCCTGACACCGCAATAAATCCAACCAGAACAATTTCATTTTGCACATTGAAAGAAGATATTGACGCAATTACAGACATCAAGGAATTGAGTGAAAATATTGTGTTGGGAACTACTAATGACCTTGTTTCAATTCAAAACTATTCTATTGATGAAATAACTCAATTTGAAACGGTTGGCGTTCCTTGGTGTGGTTACTTCGCAAACTTAAATTGGCTTTCACAAGTTTCTGAAAAACTAATTAACTGTAACGAAGTATTAAATTTCACACGAGGAGAAAGACGAGGTTGGAATGCATTATTTTATCCTGCTTCTGGACACAATATTGAAACAGAATACATAAAACCCGTTTTGAAAAATTTACGAGGAACAATTGGGTTGTATTGCACAACCAATGCAGAGGCATTTTGCTGTTCAAAAAGTATAGAAGAATTAGAGCAACTCAATCACACAGGAGCAATACAATGGATAAGAAGTTTTGAAAATCAAAATAATGAAACTGGAGTTCCACTAACACAATCTTTGCGTAGAGCTAATATGTTTTGGTATGAAATGAAAACCGATAATATGGCTGACTTTGTTGCAAACGTAAATTATGATAGAAGTTTATTTATTGCAACATTTAATAGCCGTTCATTCATAGACCAAAGAATGATTGGACTTTCACTAAAAGCGGAATACCAAAATGAAAACAGAGTTTTGTTACTTGCTTTGTTGAATAGTGTTTTAAGTATGTTCTTTATTGAAAGTTTTGGTTTTGGAAGAGGATTAGGAGCACTTGATTTGAGAGCGACAAAATTTGAAAGAGATTTTAAAATTTTAGATTTCCAACTGTTATCTGACGAAAACAAACAAGCAATTATAAATGCTTTTCAACCAATTGCTCAGCGAAACAGATTGCCGTTAGAACAAGAACTTGAACAGACAGATAGAATAAATTTTGAAAATATTCTTTTAGATGCATTTGGCATAAGTAATCATTACGAAGCAATTAAAGCATCTTTGCTACAACTTTACAAAATACGATTTGCTGTTAAAGACAATTAGGCCCAACGCTTTTGGTAGCACATTTGCATTTTTCCAACTGCACAAAGCCAAACAAAAATGCAAAAGAGCTACCAATCCAATGCTCAACAAAGCGACCGAAAAGAGCCACTACCGATAACAAGGGTTTGGCGAAATGGCGGGTTAAGTGCAAAATTCAACATCAGTAATTCTATCACCGCATAAGCCATTTTTATTTTCTTTTTTGTAATTTAGCAAATAAAAATGGCTTATGCTACTGTGTTGCTAAACTGAACATTTGTGCTTCTATTTCCGCCACTATCGCCAAGCCCTTTCCCGTTATCGGCAATGCTTGGACGACCAGTCAACATCAAACTGACCGACAAGAAATTGACAACGAAAATTCACTAAAACGACATTTCATGACAATTCATTTCAAAGAAACTATTAAACCAATAAATTTGAAGGAATGCTAATTTCATTAATAAGTGCAATAGAAAAAAACAATGCAATTGGTTTAAACAATAGCTTACTATGGCATTTGCCTGAGGACTTGAAGTATTTTAAAACTAAAACCTTAGGACATTTTGTGCTGATGGGAAGAAAGACGTATCAGTCGTTAGGAAAAAAATTGAAGGATAGAAAGATTATTGTTGTAACAAGAGACAGTAAATTCCAAGATAGTGAATGCGTAATTGTAAACTCAATTGATGAAGGTTTAGAATATGCAAAGCAAAACGGAGAGGCTGAACTTTTTATCTGTGGTGGCGAAGAAATTTATACTCAATTGATAATTATTGCTGACAGACTTTATATAACACATGTAAATTGTGAACTAAAAGGCGACACCTTTTTTCCCCACTTTCAACTTAGTGAGTGGACAATTATGAATTCCATTTTTAGAGAGTCAGACAATAAACATCAATACTCATTTAAAATTGTAGAATATGAAAGAACATCGTCAAGAAAATAATCACATTGAAAAAGGCTTGTGCAGACTTGAACGATATAAATTCGGACAGAAAATAGCACATGCCGATAACATGGGTTTGGCAAAAGTGGGGCTTTAGTGCTAGGCTGAACATTTGTACTTTCTATTAGCTTTTGTGCTAAATTTGTACTTTATTACTTTCTAAACCCCACCTTCACCAAACCCCGAACCGTTGTACGCAATGCTAAAAAGTCAGTTTTTCAATCAAAAATTTGTGAATATTGTAAACTTCGTTGATTTTTCATTAATCTGATTTGAAAATTTTTATTCTCTCGTGGTGAAATAATAATATTCTCTTGTTGTGGAATAATATTCTTGCATTGTGAAATAATATTTTTACGTTGTTGAGTTATATTCTCGCGTTGTGGAAATATTTTCTTGCGTTGCGGAGTTATATTTTCGCGTTGTGGAAACATATTCTTGCATTGTGATTTTCAATTATTGCGTCTGGATTTTATATTGGCACGTCGGAAAGTTATATTATTGCGTCTCAAAGTTACATTTTCGTGGCTGCGAAACATATTTTACCTTCCTGAAAACAAAAGCACTGCGTACAATAGCTAAGTTTTCGTTGCGTGCGCAGCACGAACAATGAAAACCCTGTTGAACGGAACCTTCGGCAGCTTTTG
>NZ_JACLCT010000006.1:0-155691 GCF_014218915.1 Chryseobacterium sp. C2(2020) | reverse complement strand
TTTTAAATCTTGTAATAAGCTCTTATTTTTCATCCTAAATAAATAGGCTGTCGTAAAATGAAAGGTTTTTCAGTGACTTCAGCAAAGCGGTGGTTTTTTTTAGAAAAATTGACGTAGTAAAAAACTGTCACAAATGATATTTAAGAGCATGTTTAAATAAAAAACTATTTTTTTATTTAAACATGCTCTAATAGTATCCATTACCGTAGCTTTTAAATCTGCAAACTGATCTTTCAGATATCCCCATAATCTGGCAGCACCGTCTTTACGGACAATCGGAATTATTTCAAGACCTTTTTCAGCATCTAAATATTAAGCAAAAAAAAACGAAGCTTCTAAAAAATAGAAACTTCGTTTTAAGATAAGAGATAAACTTTTAGATCTTATCTTTATAATGATAATAAAATTCCATCTGTTCTGATAAAACATTATGAATTTCTGTCCAGCCATGGGTTTTGGAAAGATCAATAGCTAATCCCCAACACATTTCTACTCCATCCAGATCTCCTCTTTTTCCCGCCCAGTAACTTGCACTGATTAAAGCATTCCAGCAGCCTATGGGATCATTGTATTCTTTTTCTAAAATTACCGCAGCTTTAATATGAAGATCACCTGAATAACCTCCTACTTTTCTTATAGCTTCAGTAGCTTCAAAAAGAGGATGTTTTTTTACTTCTTCCGGAAACATTTCATATTTGCTTTCACGTTCAGAATCAAATGAGTCTGATATGCAATCCAGTAGAGAACTTGACCAACCAAAATGAATTGTATATTCTTCAAAACTATTGGTATCACAATCAAAACCATGGGGCAACTGTGCACAGCGCCAATAATGTTTCCATTTATCTATATCTTCTACTATGATTCTCGAATAGGCTCTCTTAGCAAGTACATTACCTATGTAGTTATTCCAAAGTCCGTAGTCCTCAGCAACATCCTCATATTGTGGCAAATATGTTAATCTATTGATAAGCTTATCAAACAATTCAAAAGCTTTTATATTTTCCGGAGTATCATAATAATGACTCCAGAATTCCTTGTAAAATTCTTCTCTATATTCATCAGCATTTTCAAAACGTTCCTGATTAGATTCTGACAATAAAAAATTTTTAAAAAAATCCAGATCACCGCCTCCGAAATAATCAAAAAATGGTTTAGATAACAATATGATTTCATCTATTGTATCTTTGGCTCTATTAATAAAAAAAAATTCATCAAAATAGATTAAATTAGTTAAAGGTATTATCCCTTTTACATTTGGGGAAAGCATAAAACATTCAAGGTATGTGTCATCAAATGATACAATGGAAGTGTCCTGAAATTTCTGTTGATTTGGATTTAATTGAAAAGCCAGAACATTATCTGAGTTAAATGCAAATGGCATTACCGACCAATATCCCTTTTTTAAAAGTTTCATTAATAAAAATTTCTCATCTCCATACCTATATTCAAAGGTGAAATTAAATTTTTCATCAACTTCTTTACCTTTGTAGATTTCTTTTAAATCTGAATGTATTCTGTTTATTTCCATAATTATTTTATTTCTTTAACGACATGATTCTCCCAGATATCTCTTGATAATACTTTTATTTTTTCAAGTGCATTTTCTCTGACTGCCTTATCACCTTCTAATTCTTTGTTTTCTTCTAAAGCAGCTTTTAAAACATCTAAACCATTTTTTAAAGCATGCTCAAAAGTGAGTTGAGCCGTCATATTAATCTCTTTAAGAACTTTTACTTTATGTCTTTTAAGTTGGTTATCATCTAACACTATTTCATTATTACTACCATTCTTGATTCCAAATTTAAGAATATATTCGTTAATTTGAGTATTAATCCTATTGGCAATTATTGTTGTTGCATCCTGAGTATGTTTTTCGGACTTTATAATGATACCAGTTTTATTTTCTTCAACAATTTTTACATTGCTGTCTCCATTTTTACTTTGTACTATTTGATGTATTTCATCTACAAATCCTTCAAAATGATGTTTTCTAAATGAGGCAACCAATCTATTGTTTGCTTTATCAAAAATTATAACTCTATAGTGTTCTCTATTATTTTTTACACTTTCTTCTATTGTTTCTAATGCTTTACTTTGTAAGTCTTCGTTGTGAACTCCCATATCTCCTCCAATTTTATGAGTCTTTTCATGAATCAGGATCGCTGGTAATTTATCTCCGGCTTTGTTAAATTTTCCAGTAATTGAAATAACTCGGTTAATGAATTTTTCGCCTAAATCCCTATAAGAAGGATTCTTAATCAATGTTTCACCTACTTTTTCATACATGGAAACTATTGCATTTCGAAGTTGCTTTTCTGGTACATGATGAGATTGTCTCGGCTTTCCTTCTTTTGGTATGTTGTGAAGACCAACCACTAATCCCTTATCTCCTAAATGTTGTAAATCAGTACCATCTAATAAATCAATTAATCCATACTTTATTCCAAAGGCAGAAATATCTAAAGCTAAATTGTCCAATTTTTTTTGAGCATTTTTTACTTTTCCAGCCTTATTAGATTGATTATCTTGTATTTCTTCTGCTTCAGTTAGCTCATTTTCTGCCTTTAGAGTCTTGGTTTTTAAACTATTGACATCAGTCAACACAGCTTCACCTTTACCCTTAAACTCTTCCGCCTCAGGATTAGCTTTAGCATATCTTGCGGCGCTAGCAAGCTTGTCAGATAATAGTCTCTTCTCACTAGCCATATACACTTTTCTCTTTTCAAAAGTTAATGTGTGTTTTTCCCCATTCATAGTAAATGGTTCCGGAGCGATTTCAGAATCCATGTTTTTGATATGCTTCTCGTCAACCTTATCTTTCTTCTTACCAGGTTTCGTAATTCCTACTTTGCTTAACAGTTTAGCAGCCTTCCCTTTAATAAAATTCCAGAACTTCACAATCGCATTCTCAATACGCTGACGTATTTTTCTGATAACGCCAAGTATTTTATCTGCCAATCCGCCAATTCCTAATAATGAAGCTAAAAAGCCAATGAGTACAGGAACTGCTCTTCCCAATGCATTTTCTATGGATTTGGCTACGGCACTTACGTTTCCGCTGGCAATAGCTTTTATACTGTCGGTAAATGCTTTTACCAGTTCCATAATCTGGGCAGCTCGCTGGATGAAGAATTTAACCACATCGATAATCGCCATTGCGGCTTTTATAAAGGCTCCTACCGGAGTCAATAATCCCATCACCCATTTAATTCCCGCCTGGATCACCTGTGTCTGGATAATGTCCATCATAGCATCCATTACGGTGGCTTTAAGATCGGCAAACTGATCTTTCAGATATCCCCATAATCCGGCAGCACCGTCTTTGCGGACAATCGGAATTATTTCAAGACCTTTTTCAGAAGCGGTTTCCAGAACTTTCATTACAGGTTCGCCTATCACTCTTGCACCAATGCTTCTGATACCGTCCCACGTTAAACCAAGCACCTGCGTGGTAATGGAGAAAATACCTTTCAAAGAGAATACATCTTCCGGCATGGTGAAAGAAATACCTTTCATCGCTCCGGTTAACCATCCGAAGAAACCGGTCTTAAGGTGTGTCCAGATGTTGGTTCCGAAATTGGTAAATCCTTGGGAAACACCGGCAATAAGGTTTTTAAAGAATCCTATCGGATCCATAATAATCGCCTGAATGGCACTGATCACACCGGATAATAAATTGGTGAGTGTATTTTTAATTTCAATAATAATAGCAAATACGCTGGTTTTAAGCACATCAAGAGCTTTGTTGATCAATCCGCTGTTTTGCGCTTTAAGATCTGCAATCCGGGTATCAATATTTGCGATATTATCGGCGTATTTTTTAGCCAATACATCAATTAATGCATCTTTTTTACTGTTTACACTTTCTTCCAGTGCATTGAATTTGCTTTGGATCTCTGCAATAGCTTCCTTCCCGATTTTCCTTAAGCTTGGCGATAAACTGTCGACATAAGTCTGTACATCTTTTTTGCCTTTGGCAATCCTGGTTTTGGCTGCATTTAGCTGGGTGGTAACATGGGTTGCGATTTGGTCGATGAATTTATCCATGACTTTAATGTATAAATCCTTACCACTGTCAAAGAATTTATTAACTTCTTCAGGTAAGCCGGTAAGTTTGTCCCATATCCATTTTCCAGCCGCAGCTAAAGCACCGTAGTCTGCATACGCATCACCATAACGTTTCTTTTTATAAGCCTTCATCTCTCTATCGACATGGGCTTCAAATGCTTTTTTAGATTCTCTGCTGCCCTCATCAAATTTCTTCGCTACCGTTGTATCCAGATTGTTTAATATAACATCTACATCTGCTTTGGAGCTGACGTAAATGCCGTTAATATGATCGGCAATTTCTTTTCGTTTCTGGCTGTCTTTCGCTGAAGTTTGCTGTTGATCGCCGTGTACATTGCCTAGCCCGCCTTTTCTTGCGCCATGCATACCGCTTATATGATTTACCGCCTGTGCCTGTGCATCACTACGGGTTTTTGACAACTCCTTAGCTTCATTGTCTCTAAACTGATGATTTGCTTGAACACTTTGGGCTTTCGCATTATTCTTTTGATCTAAAGCATCCGTAAATGATGGTTCATTGGAGTTTGCCAACATCTTATCGGTTACTCCATTCGCTTTCATTTCACTGTCGATACTTGCCGTTTGCTGCTTTATAGGTTGTTCTACGCTGGCTGCAGTTCTTTTCACAGGCATTGCCTTAGCGACATTCGGCGTAGAAGGAGCCTTACCTACATTTTGTGTCGGCATTTTTGCAACCGGACGATGAGGCTGTGCTGCAATATCCGGTTTTGCTGCAGTTGCAGAAGCAATATCATTTGCTGCTGCATTCTTTTCTCTTTTAACATCGCCCACTGCTTTTTGATTGACTTCATTTATATTGTTATGTTTCTCAAACTCATCAGCCTGCTCTTCATTTTTCGGAAGTTGTATACTATGTATTTTTGCACTCAGCAAAGCTTTGAAATCTTCTTTTTTGAACATTCCGGCTTCCTTCGCACCCATTACATTTATCTGGCTTGCCTGTGCCATACTCTGACGTTCGTTGGAAGGAGATGGGGCTGCAGCCTGTGCATCATTTGTGGCTTTATGGGATGGTTCATGCTGTTTCTGTAATTTAGCAGTACTGCTTATTTTTCCGCTAAGCTCTGTAAATCCAGGATTACTGTGGGCATTTGCAGAAGGAGCCGGATCTATCTCTTCAACAGGTGCTTTATCCGGGTTAACAGGTTTAAGCTGGTCAGTCGAAACAATATCACCTTTATCTGATATCTGCTTTTTCCCCGGAGATTTAGTTTCGGCATTTGTTTCCGGAGATTTTTTATTTTGCTGATGAGCTGCTGCCTGTTCCTCCAACGTCTTCGGCAAAGAAGTTCCGGATTTCAGATCATGATAATCTTTAACCTGACTGATGTTCAGCGTGGAAGTATAATTTTTTTCCGCTTTTTGGGTATCCGGATGATTGATATCTCCGGTTTTTGCCAGACTTTCCTGATGCTTTTTAAACATGATCCCGGAACCCTGATCATAAATGGTCTGTGAACCGTGAACCGGAGCGATAATTCCGTTTGCATTTGTCTTATTGATATTCGGGATTGCGAATCCTGCGAGAGCTGCAGATTCTTCCGGTTTTTGGGTTTGTAAAGGAGCAACTTCCGCCACGGGCAGAGGTACCACCACCGGCTTTTTAGCCTTCTGCTTTTTGCTCTGGCTATGATGGTTTTTATTGTCTTTTTCTACAGGTTTTGCTGCTTTCATTGACTTGGTGTTTTTTAATTATATTTTGTTTAAAAGGCACGTAAAGCACAACAATGGAGCTGCGCTTTACCGTACCTGATGGAACTGAAAAATCAGACGCGGTAACATATTTTTTTAAGATTTTACTGCCTGTAAGGTGTACACAGCGTTATGATGAGAAATCGGAAGTGCTGTGCTTTTTTCTTTTGATCCGGCTGAAATTCCAGATTCAAAATTCAGAATTTTTAAGGAGAATAAGCCTTTTTTAGAGCGGGGGATTCTGTAGTTGCAGTAAGTGGTTTTCCGAAATGATTTCTGATGACGGCAATACAGAAATTTACTTTAAACTTTTTACCACAAAAGATGCAAAAGAGTTTAACACATTAGTTTTTTAAGTTTAATGCTTAAATGGAAAAAAAGAGCACATAAGTTAAAAAAATCAAAGATTTTTTAATGTCCTGATTATTTAAATGGGACGTTTACTGTTATGCAATTTTATTGCAGTATTCTTCCTCCTTTAAACTTTTTTACCACAAAAGATGCAAAAGAGTTTAACACTTAAGTTTATTAAGTTTAATGCTTTAATGAAAAAAAAGAGCACATAAGTTAAAAAAAATCCAAGGTTTTTTAATGTCCTGATTATTTAAATGGGACGTTTACTGTTATGCAATTTTATTGCAGTATTCTTCCTCTACGCTCCACTGTCCTGTACCGAAAGCTTACTGTGATGTATTTTTATTGCAGTATTCTATATTTATATTCCACTGTTATGGATTGAAAGCTTCCTGTACAGCAATTTTAACAAAATATTCTCCATTTACATTCCACTGTCTTGGATTGAAGGCTTATTATTCTGCAACTTTATTACTGCTCACCTTTTCTACTGCTTACTGCTTAACATTTTAAGCTTATTACAGTACATTTTTACTACTGCTCACCTTTTCTATTACTTACTGCTTAACATTTTAAGCTTACTACAGTACATTTTTATTACTGCTCACTCGTTCCATACTCCAATACACTATATTTTAGCCTTACTGCACAACAATTTTATTCCAACACACTTTTCCTAAAGCTTAGTACACAAGATTCAAATAGTATTTTAAAGGAGTTTAGCCTACTTCATGTAATGACGTTTTCAGATGTTGGTTTTTAACAACAATAATTAATTGTTTTTGATATTTGTCCTGCTTCGGAGGATTTCTTTGTTCTTTATTTTATTTCTTCTTTCTTCTCTTTTTCTTCTTCAGGCTGTCTGTTTGGCTGGTTTCCGATGTAAAGATTCATGGTAGTATCAATCCAGTTAGGAAGATTGGTGGTAATCATTTTCAGGAACTTGTCGTAGCCATAACCGAGTACAAACAATATTCCTGTGGAATACCATTTGTTGTGGAGTTCGGCACTTTTCATGACATAGCTCATGGTGAAACCGACAATAATCACGATAATTAAGGTGACGATATGTTCCCAAGGCCTCTTTTTTTCTTTGTTCTGTATGGAGATCAATACTCTTAACAGTCCTCCCGAAAATGCAATGGCAGTTCCGATGAGGAGGGCTTTTATGCTATCTAAATTCATTCTTCATATTGTTATTCATTAAAATTGATTTTTCACAACGCTAAGTTGTTAATCGTCCTGATCGAGCATATACATATCATCCAGAAATTTTCTGCTCGTTTCGATGTTTTCGTTTTCGCTGAGGTAAGCCAGCTCGTCTATAAGATCACTAATGTCTCTATCGGGATCCTGAAATTTTTCTAAGTTTTCTTTAATTTTTTTGTTCTCTTCTTTTTCCATGACTACCAAAATTTATTAATGCTGATTTTTAATTTTCAATTTCTTCCTATTACTTTCGAAACCAGTGTATTGCAGGCTCGTCTTTAGCCTTAAAAGCATCGTTCCGGAAAGTAAAACAGTTTTTACCTTGCTGTAATTCTCTATAAATTAAATGGATAATGAAAAGACAATCTTTTATTGATCTGATGGGCAGATTGAATTAGAAGCACTGAACTGTGAGGTTGCTTGGTCTTAAGCTTTTTAGAATATAATTTTCCGGCTCTAATTTTTTGTGATGGTGGATCAGTTGTAAAAGATTGTCCTGAGGAAGCCGCACGAAATGCGGATCTTTAATGACTTTTGTTTTTCCGTTTTACTCCTGAATGATGTTGTAAATGGTTCTTTCCGACAAAAACAGCATCTCCGTAAGCTCGGTTACAATAACTTTCATTTGTTTGTCCTGATTGCGTTTTACATAATCGTTGACAAAGTCTTTTCTTTTCTCTACAAGTTCTTTACTACGTTTCATTTTTAAAAAGGTTAAAAGTTGTTTTAATAAAATAATTTTTCGTGTCTTTTTTTGATCAATTGAGTCAATAAAATCCTGCAAAGGCTTAAAGTCTGCCTCAGAAAAGATGTTTAATGATGTTGTTTGATTTTTAATTCTCAGAAGTCGGCTTCCTGTGTTTTCCGGCGCAGTTTCATCGGCCTGTCTTCCTGAATTTTATTTTCCTTCGTATGCGAAAAGTATCTTCATATACAATTTGTTTAAACTTAATAGCAAAGGCGCAAGAATTTTATCTGCAATAAAATTAAGCATCAATCCTTGTTGGAAATCTTGGATTTTCCTGCGCCTCAAAAGATTTGAGACCAATAAAATCTTGCGTCTTTGCTTCTTCCGACAAGAATCTCTTTATTTAAAAAAGTTTAAACAAATTCATGTTAAAAAATGAATTTCTTTCTGCAAACTCAGATTCTCCGCTTCGGAATGTATTTAAATTATTACTGACAGTTATAATGAATCGATATTTTATAATCTGAACAGCAGCTTTGTCTTACATTTTCACGGTCTGTGTTTATGGTCGTTAAAACAAAACAGCAAATGTTCGCATTACCGGTTAAAAAAATGCACATTTTTCGGAAAAAAAATTTAAAATCAATAATAAAAATATTCACATCAATATAAAAACGCACTTTTTACATTGTTTTGTATTACTGAACGTTTATCTTCTGTCTGTAAACAAAATGTACATAAACAATTTTAAATATTTGATTAACAACCTATATTAAACCAAAAAAAATTAAAAAGTATCAAATATGTATTAAATTGTTGTGATAATTTTTGTACATTTGCCGTATTCTGTTTTAACAACGAGACAAATATACGAACAATGTTCGTATTTCAAAATAAAAAAGGAAAATATTTTGCGTATTTTTTCATAAATAACGATAAATATATCAAAATGACCAACTTAGAATTTAAAGAGATCAGAAAGAAATTAAAGATGAAGCAGGCCGAGATCGCCGAGGCGATAGGAGTTGGTACGAGAGCCGTCCAGTACTGGGAAAAAGGCGAAAGAAAAATACCGGAAACCACTGCTTATTTTGTAAAAAACATGCTGCAGGAACAGCAACAGAAACCTGATAACAGCGCATCGCCGGTTGCTTATTCGGATCTAAAGATCATGTACGTTCCGCTGGCGAACCAATACGCACAAGCCGGGTATCTGAGCAGGTTTGCAGATGAGGAATATATAGAAAGTTTACCCACGATTCCTTTCAGTGATGATGTGGAACACCGCGGCGAATATATGTGTTTCGAAGTTCGGGGAGACAGTATGGACGACGGCTCCTACGAAAGCTATCTTGAAGGCGATATTATTTTATGCAGAAATATCCGCCAGGATTACTGGATGAGCAAGCTGCATTATGATAAGTGGGATTTTGTCATCGTACACAAAGAAAAAGGGATTCTTGTGAAAAGGATCATCAATCATGATGTGGAACGAGGCATTATCACGCTTCATTCTCTGAATGAATATTACGAAGATTTTGAAATTCATCTTCAGGATGTTGCCAAACTTTTCAATATCATCAGTACGAGACGTAAAAATAACAGAAGATGATAGAAAGCTTTATCATAGAATAAAAATCCTCAAAATTTATTGAGGATTTTTTGTTTAATGTCTAATAATGCAGTAAATATGTTAATCAGATTCAATGCAATCTGTACCACGATATATTGAAAAATTATGTTCTGCAGAAATACTGCTACAAATCTCCCCTTCATCTAAGAATAAAAGCTGAGAATCTATATGCAAATATGCCGGTGTATCATCTGCCATTGCGAAAGAAGTATATTCGCTGATTCTAACTTTTAGCTGCCCTGCAACCTGCGGAGTATAAGTAAAAGGTACAGACTTGTATCCTGTAATTCCGCTTTGCAAATCATTAGGAACTTCGAAATCCTGTAAAATTTCATTTTTAGTTCCTATTACCTGAACTCTGTTAAGAAATAAGTCATTACATCTTCTATAATAAATTTCATGAGATAAACTCATTGATACTCCTACTGCAGAGGCATCTACATCAACTGTTGCAGTAACCCAATCTTTTGTAACTGGTAAACTATCTACATCTAATCTCGAATTTTTAAAATTATATAGTTGTTTGCAGATTGAAAGCTGTTCTTTTTCTTTTGTGTAAGAAAGCCAATTTGATTCAGTTACATTGCCCGATAAATCGGTAACGACAACTTTAAATAATCTTTTGCCAATTGTGGATAATGCACCTGTACCAAAAGTTGCACTACCCGATAAATTAGAAATAATACTTGACCAGGTTATCCCATTATCCTGACTTATAAATACTTCTACAGTATTTATATTATTATCCGCATCAGAATAATTAGCAGAAATGACATATTCTTCACAATTAGATGTAGTACAGATTCTGTCTTCTGTTCCTGAGTTATCTCTCCATTTAATGCTCACTTTTGGTTTATCTCCCGAACAATTTCCAATTTTAAAAGAACTTGTTTCTTTAACTGCTACTCCATCTTCATCCATCAATTCTATAATCAGCTCGTATTCTCCCTGATCCGGAATAAAAGGAAGCTTTACAATGTCTGAAGAGCTTGGAATTGGGGTTATATTATATTCAATATAGGGATCAGACGGGCTTCCGTTTTTATTTTTATAATAAGCAATTGCGCTTTTTATTGGCTTAGAAGATGTGTAATCTACCTTAAATGAAATATTGCATGTTTCTGTTGCCATTATTTTATTTTATATTGTTATTAAATTTAATAAGCAAAGGGTGAATTTTTAATCTTTCAACTGAATAAGGACACCCTTTCTTATTGTGATATTTATTTAGGAATACGTCCTTCACAGCAGTCTCCTCCTTCCTCGAAGACGATACCTTTAATAATGATGGGATTTTCTTCGTACCAATTATCAATTACTATGGTCTGAGTACATCCCCCGCCGACAACATTTACTTTTATTACCGGAATTATAGATGGATTTAAATTTTTGTAAACATATGTTACATTTCTTTTTTCATCCGGATTTAATGTCACCAATCTGCCATTATTCCAGAAATCCCATATGTAATTATAATCTTCAAAATTATCTCCTGAAATTATAAATTTAACTGTTGTTTCGGTCTCATCTGAATGAATAACAGAATCCACAATTACAGTTATATCAGATTGTGGGATCACTTTGATCTTACAATTTGTAGATTTTCCATTAACTGTAAACGCAATTTCCTTATTGTATAGTTCTTTACTGACTAATGTGGGATCAAAGATGTACTTACCATCAGAATTCAAAGTTACCCCTGCTTTTAAACCACTTCCAACAACAGCTTTTACATCGCCATTCATAGGAAATACAGTAAAAGGTACAGGCTCCGATTTACTACAAATTACAGAGCTTGGCAAAGTTAATTTAACATCTATTTTAGGAGTACAGCATATATAAGGTATTGAAAAATCTGCTACAATCTTGGCATATCTTCCGTTAATCTCATAAACCATTACGAAAGTCCCACCTTTTTCAACCCCACGCTTATGCTCTAAACCAGGATGCTTATCTAAATACTCGTTAAAATAAGCTTTAAAAAGATCGTTTTTGTCTGCGACTTCTCCAAAGGAAAGTCCCATGATGTCAAAGTCTAATTGTTGCTCGTCCCGGATTTGTTTTATCTGTTCATAAACATCGTCGTAATTTAAGCCTTGATGACCTTCAATATTGTAAAAAGATTTATTGTCTTTATTAAAATACATAGGTTTTTGGATATGCTCATCTGTAGACAATAAATCGGAATCGTACGCTAAATTGGTATTAGCAGATCTGATATTGGTTTTATCAAAACTCCATGCCTTTAAAAACGCCTCTGTAACTTTGTAATAAAAGGGTATTGTTTTATTTCCCAACGGAAGCAGTTTATTTGAGGGGGTAATTTTGATCTCTTCTATACTCTGAAGATCAACCCACTCTCTAAAATTTTCTACTTGTTGTTTAAAACGTTCAATGAGCATAATGACCTTTTGCAAAGATTGATGATCATCTAAAGCAGGCGAATTGTAAAATCGATGTCTTGTAGGATCTAAATGCTTATCTGAGATTAGCTTGCCCAACATAATATGCTTAGGAAAAGAAGCCAGATAAGGAAGATATTTAGTAAACGACTGAGGCAAAAATTTTATAATTTCAGAATAGGTATCTTCCAGATCTTTTACAACATCGTATGCATATTGAAATCCTGATTCCTGAGTAAGATATTTTTCTAATTTTGTTTTAAATATCTGATGATCAACAGGCGAAATTCCAAATACGTCAGATATTATATTAACTTTTTTAAAAATATGTTCTGCAAAACCATTTCTTTCTATAATTTCAGCGTAAAATCTTTTTAAATCAGACGGATAAAAATCTTTATCTATTCCGTTCTCCAGAATGAGCCTTTCCACGATAGCTCTTTCCTGTTTTGTTTCCTGCAGTATATTTTCGAAGAAAAGAGGGTGTTCTTGAATCCTGTCTTTTTCAATAATATATTTAATTCCGTCTGCTGTTGTTAGTAATACTTTGAGATTTCGGATCTGCTGTACTCCATGATTGTCACAATCTACACCCCGACAAGGTTTTACTTCTTTTTCATAGCTTTCCAGATAAAGCAGTAAATACTTATCTTCTAAATTTGAAAGGCTCCCAATTGTTTGAAAATCAGAATTCTTCTCTAAATCTGTAGCCAGTTCCCAAAGCTCAATCTGGTTTTTACCTTCATAAAAAGCAGGATATTTTACTTTGAAATTATCATATACTTTGAAATAAGTATATTCTTTACTTTCTATGTCAAGAGTTTTTAAATCACTCACATATAATTCTTCACTTATCTTATTGATATTATTTAATGTGAGCAAATCTCCATCAGTTGTAAGCGCTACACCTTGAGAGAGTTGTATGCTTTTCAGCAGACTGTCCTTGTAAACAGGTTTTGCTTTCAGTCCGCATGCAACACCCACTCCCTGCAGTAAAGTTCTGGACAAACGATCCTGATCTTCGAAAAAGTCCAGAAACTCATTGAACTGTTGATGATCTATATATTGACCTTTACTGAATTTACGGTATTGGGTTGATATAGTACTCAATTCTGTAAGATGTTGATATTCTATCGGTATATTACTTAATTGATTATTCATTATTTTTAATTTTTAATGATTAAGGTGATTTTAAAAACTTCTTAGGCAAATAATCTTCACCTAAGAAGCATATTAGAAATGTAAAATATCATTCTACATTATAAGATTTTCATACTCTTATTTACTACTTTCTCCACAACCATTTTTAATAGCAGATTCGATAGCAGAAGCATTATAACTTGTGTTCCAAGAACCTCCTGTAGCATTTGCCAATTCTTTCCATATGTATTTTCCTCCTATTGTTTTTTCAACTCCCTGTCCTAATACAATAACCTTAACTGACTTGGCTATACACTGATCTTTTAATCTGTTCATTTCAGTAATATCAGCAGTAGTTGCACTGTCATCATTACCACCAGGAACATCGTCTGTTATAATGATTACATATTTTGCAACATTATTTCTGAACGTCCCTGCGAAATTGTATTCCACAACTTTGCTTAGTGCCAAATCCGTCGGTTCAGGAAGTCCGCTTCCAGATCCTAAACTTAATCCAGTTGCTGAATTATTAAGTTTATCAAGCTGAACTTTAAAGGAACTAAAATTATTAACACTCGCAGATGGCATTACCTCCATAGCTGTTATCCACTGGAAATTTGAATTAAGTCCTGTATTTACGATTTTCTGAGATGGATTTAAACTAATATACGCTGGTGCATTCTCATACCCTGAATAACTTTTAGAATTGGTTTCATCTGCTATTACAATACCTAATCTGTAATTTTCATTAGATTGAGTTTTTATTGTATTTACTATACTTACAGCTCCAGTCTTAGCAGCGTCAATCTGCCCAGACATACTGCCTGTGTAATCGAAAATAAAGACCACATCCATCCCCGAATCGCAAGGAGGAGGAGCGATACTAATCGTAACCGTAGCAATATTACTATCAAATTCACCATCATTAATGTAATATGTGAAAGAATCTGTAAGACTTGTAGAATCTGTATGTTGATATCTTATTGTTCCGTCAGAATTTAAAGTTGCGGTTCCATGAGTTGGATGATCTTTTATATGTACAGTTAATGGTGTATTTCCAAGATCATAATCATTATCTTTAACTGCTATATCTACATATCCTCCGTTTTCAGTTGAGGCATGATCATCTATTGCTACCGGTGCAGATTTGATATTAATAAATACCGTTGCAATGTTACTATCGTCTTTACCATCATTCACGCAATACGTAAATGAGTCTTTAAGATTTACAGAATTATCATGGGTATAAGAGAAAGTTCCGTTACTGTTTAAAACTACAGTTCCGTATGAAGGATTTGATTTTTTTACAACGGTTAAAATATCATTATCAGCATCATAATCATTATTCAGAACAGAAATAATAACTGTCTGACCGATCATACAAGAAACATTATCATCCAGAGCAATTGGCGGAACATTCGGTTTTTCCTTCGAACAACATAAATAAGACAATGAGAAATCTGCAATAACCTGATTGTTTGCCTTCGATTCTGCGATCAAAACAAATGTTCCGCCCGGTTCTACACCGGAAAGATGCTCCAAACCAGATTTTCTTTCTAAAAATTCGCTTAAAAGTTCTGTAGAAATTTCTTCTTTTCTGGGATCTTCTTTTACGATCGTTACATCGTCTGATGTTCCGGAAGGCGTTTCAAATTTAGCTTTATTCAATAACTTAAGATCGCTGTCTAATTTGGATAAATTAAGGAGTGCGTTCTTCGGGTCTCCTGTTTCTTTGCTGATCTCATTGGAAATAGACAATAATTTATTTCTGAGTTCTTCAATGGAAACTTTTCTTGGTTCTTCAGGTTCATCGTCTGTTTTTTTACCGTCATTTAAAAGTAAAACGCTAACGTCAAAAGCCAGTCCGTACTTCATTTTAAGATCATTAATATTCTGTACCGCTGTTTCATAAGGCAATCCAAGATGTCCTTCAATTCTGTAAAAATCATTGTTATCGATATTATAATTCAGAGGATTCTGAACATGATCTTCTGATGATAAGTTCGCAGTATGATAACTTAAATTATACGTTTCTCTGTCTGTTTTTGTCTTTTCGAAATTCCACTTATCAAGTAAAGACTTATCGACATTATAATAATATGGGATTGCTTTTTCTCCTAATCTTACATAAAGATTGGACGGTGTAATTTTAACCGGTCCTACATACGACTGAAATCCATTGATTTTCTGAACAAAACGATTGGCAAGCAACATCAGCCTTTCATAATTTTCATCATCTTGGGTTGTGATGGGAGAATGATAGAATCCGTGACGGAAAGCAGAATATTCTCCCAGTTCCAAAGAACCTCCGACATATCCCAACATCAAATGTTTAGGGAATGAAGCAATAGTCGGGCAACATTCTACATTCAGATGTAAGATCAGTCCTTTTATTTCGTTGTAGGTATCTATGAGATCTTTCAGGAGATCATATCTGTACTGAAAATCATCCAGTCTTGGGGAAGATGCAGACAATAAAGTATTGAGTTTATTAAAAAGCGATAAACCACTGAAGTTAAGATCTATTTTAAAAGTATCTGCAATAGCGCCAAAACCGTCGGACAATTTCGAAACAGAATCCATAGCGTTACGAAATTTTGTTTTTAACTGGTCTGCTGTTTCAACTTTAGGATCAAGAATTACTCTTTTAGCCTCAATATTCGGTAAGCGGTCAAAAAGTTCTTCGTAAGAATTATGAATTTTATACAGCGTATCTTTTGCATTTCCGCTCGTCATAAGATCTGAAACCGACTGAAAATCTGCCAAAAGTACTTTAAGATCAGAAACCTGCTCTGCTCCGGTGTTATCACAATCCGCATCTTCACAAGGCGTTTCATCATTAGAGTAGCTTTCCAGATAAAGGATAATGATCTTTTCATTCAGTTTTTCTAAGGTTTTAACATCTTTAAAACTTCCTGTATCTAATCCTTTAATTTTCATTTGCTTCAGTTCGTCTTCGGTTGCCAGTTCCAATAAAGGAATCTGTTCTTCTCCGATTCGGAAATGATCATACTTCACTTTGTCTTTATACTCTCTGAAGTATCTGTAATTTTTGGTATCGAAATCTATCGTAACGTCTGAAGATTTTTCTTTTCCTGTACGAAGGGTAATTAAATCTCCGTCTGTGGTAACGCCTGCTCCCTGGGTAATCACAATGGTATCCAAAGCATTTTCAGCCTTTCGCGGAGCGATTTTTTCCATAACTTCTGTAATGAGACCGGAACTGGTAATTGTGGATTTAAATCCGCATACAATTCCTACGCCACTGAGAAGTGTTCTCGAGAGCCTGTCCTGATCTTCGAAATAGTCTATGAATTCATTTAACTGCCCATCCGTAAGTACCTGATTTTCGTTAAATTTTCTATATTGGGTTGTTACATTATCTAATTTAGCATTCATTGTTTTTCAATTTTATATGTTTGATTGTCCTAATATTATTTTTCCGTCCAGGCTGTCATTATCTTCTACAGCACAGTCTAAGAGTCTTCCCGGTCTGTAAATATTATTTAAGTTGGTAAGAGCCGTCAGTAAATTCTGAATGC
Organism: Chryseobacterium sp. C2(2020); assembly: GCF_014218915.1. Lineage (NCBI taxonomy): Bacteria > Pseudomonadati > Bacteroidota > Flavobacteriia > Flavobacteriales > Weeksellaceae > Chryseobacterium > Chryseobacterium sp. C2(2020). The sequence goes on along the minus strand of NZ_JACLCT010000006.1, from coordinate 138,939 downwards.
TGTTTCCTAAATTGTTAATATTATTTTTTGCTTTATCTGAAAGATATTTTTTGAATGCCTTTTCAAATGCAGACAAATCGTTCTGAGCGGTTTGTTTTTCACTTAAACGATCTCCCACCCAACAGATTTTAGCCAGAATATGAGCCGGAATCTCCTGTCGGATCACTGTTTCTGCATAACGTCTGAAGTCAGGATCCTGAAAACGGTAGGCAAAGCCCGGAAGAACCACACTTACGCGGTAAGAATAAGGATCAAAAACATCATATTCACAGTCTTCTTCACAAGAGGACATTAAAGCATCTGCATAATCTATCGGATTTCCAGAAAGAATATCTCCGTCCTCATTAGGAGCTACTTCAAAAGAGGTTCCTACGATCATGCTTCCGATCCCTTCAAGATCCTGAAAAACTTTGAACGTGTCTTCTATAGACATACAACCAATTCCTTTGATCAGTTTGTAATCTTTGAATGCCGGTTTCAGCAATAAATGTTCTACAAGGAAAATTCCTTCTTCGGTAAAATCATATTTGAAATATCTTACCAGTTCTTCAATTCCCTTTTTTAATTCAGCTAAAGAAGGGTACGGATTGGTCATTTTATGAGTAGCCATTACGTTTTGTGGCTGGCTGTCATCCATAATTTCAAGATAATAGTTGCCTCCGGAAGACATTCGGATCTGAATATTCCCAATCAAATCATAATGAGTCTGATTTTCCTGTAAAAGCTCTAAAGCATTTTTAAGATCTTCTTCGTCTATCTGAATGGTCTGATAAATGGCTTCGTGCAGGTTTTTTGTTGCCGCATATTCGATATGGAATGTATCTACGGATGATAAAGTGATATTATTATTTCCATCCTTTATTTTCCATGAATAGCTTGCCGTTCCGTCGTCACTTACCGATTTAATAATCGAAACAGGTGTTTGAGAAAGATTTCTTTGCTGATAATTTTTAATCCCCAGTAATCGGGCAATTCTTTTCTGTACCCCTGAAATATTGTCTGTATTCCAGACATTCGCGGTATCATCTAATGTATAATTATAGCCTAATCCACGGTCTTTGCTCAACGATTTGTATTCGTTTAAGAAGGTTTCTTTATTGTTCAGTACAATTTCATCGGTAGATTTTCCGTACAGAGATTTCATCAGGAAAGTGTAGTCGCTGAATGTTTCTGCAAAACGGGCAATTAAATGATCCAGAACTTCATTTCGGCGTTCCACACTGTTATCAAGCTCCTCGTATAAAGTATCTGTAAGTTTGTCGTCGTTTTCATCATAATCCGAAACCAATTCTTCAAAACCTTTGATATTTTTAAGAGCCTGAGTAAAGAACGTTCTTTTTAAACCTCCGCTGATACTTAAAACTTCTTTTACTTTTTCAAGGTGTTTGAAATAACTGGCAAGAATCTGGTCGAAAAACAAAAGATATCCTTTCATCTGTTTTGCCAAAGCTTCTCTTTCCGGGGTTGGATTTCCGATGATTCCGGAAATTCCTACTCCGTACGTATCCGGAAATTCATTTAAAATAGTCGCGTAATTTCCGATATCGTATGAAGTTCCCTGCGGCAGAGTCAACTCTTTATTTTGTCTCGCATCTTCTCTCAGTACTTCCTCCTCTTTTCTTAACGTTTCGAGATATTCATCTACTTTTTTAGTGTTAATATTCAACGGAAGCGCACCTTTGGTGTAACTGAATGAACTCAGATCGCAAAGCTCCGGTTTTTTACCTTTTTCAATACAGATCATCCAGTCATCGGTCTGTTTCACTGCACTGTCGCATCCGGCAATAGAAATTTCGTGGATTTCTTTCACTCCGTCGATTTTCATGATTTCGCTGATGATATCAGAAAGTCGGACTTCTCTTTTTAACTGACTTGCTTTCAATTCTTCCGTATCAATAAAACCATTATCGAGAATCGGTCCGTCAAAAATCTCATCTGTGGTAAGACCTTTTTCCAGCATCTGCTTTAATGAATAAAAATGAACTTCCGGAGCCAGATAATTGTTGATTGCTCTGATTACCTTTGCATGAACCAGTTCCTCATCTACTTTATTTACAAGTCCGATGCGGGCACATACCGCCACTTTCTGGGTTTCGATTTCTTTAATATCTACAAGATCTTCGCAAAGACCTCTGTTCTGGTGATAACGCTCCAGTATTTTTACTCTTGCATTCGATTTGTCACAATCTTCATTCTCACTATCGTCTATATCATCGGCATAATCTACATAAAGGTCATACAATCCTTTTACGTTAAAATGTTGTGTCTTTTCTCCGATAGGTTCAAAATCCAACTGTCCAGTTTTACAATCCACATACAGCGTTTCGGTTCTCGGAACCAGCCAACAGTTGCTGATTGGTCTCTGATGACCGAATTTAAAGCTGATATCGATGAAGAGTTTTCTGTAATCAAGCTCCGTTAAAGGTCTGGAAGGTAAAACTTCCGTAGCTTTCAGGAATTGTGTATGAATATCTTTTTTTGCATCGTTTGAAGCAAGAATGTATTCCATATTCATATTCATCCTCATTCCAAGATCTGTGATGGCGTAGCTTAAAACCTCCAGTGTGGTAATCCCCGGATCGTGAGAGTTATAATCTGTCCAAAGTTTTCCTCCTAATCCTTCTATATATTCAATACCTGTTCTGCGTAGAAAATGAAAATCGGTCTGATCCTGCGTTTCTATATTTTTGGGTATACTAATGTGCTTATTTTCTGACATAATTATGTTTCTGCTTGTTTGTTATTAAAGGCATACCGGTTCTGCAATAGTAACTTTGTGCTGTTTGGCAGATACGAGTATGGATTTCGGATCTACTTCGATTAAAGACTGTGTCTGTAAAACATTATTTACCAATATACTGGTCTCCTCAACGTAGTCTACATAATGCAGTTGTTCCAGATAATTAATGAGCTGATTAACATTCAGTTTCACATTAAAATCAATATCTTTAGTGTCTGTAAAAGCCCAAGGCGATATGTACTTTTTGATGTCTTCGTCTAACTGTTTTGTGTAAAATGTTTCATCATACTGATCGAAGAATTTCACCTTTGTTTCTACCTTCGCTTCTTTATAATTCGGGTTGATTACCTGAGCGTTGATGTGCATGGTATTCAATTCATTTATATAATTCTGAATCCTGTTAAGCGTGGCTCTGCTTACTCTTGGCTGATAAATATCAAAAGCGTTTTTATTTTTAATATTCGGAACAACCATCAGCGTAACATATCCTGGAGCGAGGTAAGACTTTTCTGAAGTATGATTCAGGCATTTTACCTTGAAAACTTCCGGAAACTCCTGCAAAACGAGATGTTCGTAATCCCATTGTGTAACGGCTCTGTTTTTATGTCTCAGTCTTTCACTTACTCTTCTGTAGAATTCTGTATCTGTTTCTTTATATTTTCCGTCGAATGAGTTATACGGCTGGCTCACAGATTTTACCTGCGGAACTCTGGTAATAAGTCTGGAAATCGTATTGGCTTTCAAACCGTTGTTTAAGTGAGACAGATCGTTGTTCTGATTCTGGAATGTTGCCAGAACTGCCTGTGTATAAATTCCCTGAACTTTACAAACCGCATCGTAACTTCTTCCTGACCTTGCTCTTACCCAGATTAACTGATCTGTAAATCTTGTGTGATTCAAATTAATATCTTTTGGAATTTTGAATTTTACAATTCCGGATTCCAGGAATTTTTTAGAATCATTCTGCAGCATAGAGTTTGAAAGATCAATCCATGTATTTCCGGAAAGGATGCTCCATTCGATGTATTCTTTTTCTTCAAAAGTTTCGGCTAAAGGATTTTCGCTTCCTTCCAGCATCTGGATGAGAAGGGAAACCGTCATTTGCGGAACTGCTTCCAGACCGATGTATAATTCGCCTCCTTTCTGATGTACCGGAACAATGGTTTTCGTATCGATTTCCATTTCATACTGCCCGAAAGCATCTTCATGATACATCTGTACTTCATCACTTTTCAAAAGTTCTCCTTCAGAATCTTTTCTTAAAGAATGGTATGCGGTTTCTGTTGCGCTGTAACTCAACTCAATATCTTCTGCAAAAGGAATATAAGGTTCATTCGGAACTACTTTAAGTTTTTGAGGATCTGATAAAACAAGCGTATATAATTTAGGATACAAGTCCTGTAATAAAGATTTCTTCAGTTTTACCCTGATCGCTTCGCCTGTACCTGCTTCATCACTGGTGCTTTTTACAGAAAACTGTGTTTGGTAAACATTTCCATTCTTTTTAAATAAAGCAATATCACTTTCCTGATTGTGCCAGATTTCTTTGTCTAACACCGCTGTATCGATCTTAAAATAATCGTCTCCTGTTACAACTGACGAATTTTTCAAATTATTAAAATCCTGCTGACTGATATTTGTATCCGGTTCCATGATATACCCGCTGTATAAATCCTTTATGGAAGCCGGTGTATTTTTCCAATTGATGGTAATGTCTGCAGTGTTCCACTTTTTAGAGAACATTTCAGGACATTTTATGTAAAAATTGGAGCCTTTAATCGGCTGCGCAGTAAATGGATAATAGGATTTTTCGGAATTCAGTTCTCCATTGTCATTTTCAATCTGAAGAGATTTTATTCCTTTTACATCTACAGAAACTTCAATATTGTTGACCAATGCTTCTGAAAAAGCTTCATAGACTTCATAATATTTCTTCCCTTCAATCATGAATCTGAGAACAGGAAAGCTGGTCTGGAATGTTTCCTTCAGAACATCTTTATTGTATTTTACGATGGCAGGAAAATCTTTAGGTAATGTTAAAGAAAAGGTTAAACGGTGTTTTTTATCACTTTTGGTTCCTATTTCTCCATTTTCAGTACACTGTAATGCAATGTCGGATAACCATTCTTTCTCCCCGCTGCAAAGTACTTTGATGTTGTTCTGAAAATCTTCTTTTTCAAGATTTTTTAATTTTTGAACAGAATTGGGGTTGAAATCTATTTTCAGGGTAATTGTTCTGTCTCCTTCTTTTAAATCGAATAAAGATGATGCTACAGAAAATCCCAGTTTCGCTTTTGGAAGTTCTTTATAGATCGATTTGCCCGAAGCTGTTTCTTCAGCATTGTATCCGAATGGCCACCAATAGTTTCCGCCTTCCGGTAATTTCTCGCCCAAACCATCGGCAGAATTGCTAACCGGAGCCATTTTAAGCTCTTGTTTTCCGCCGTCGTTAAGAAGACTTTTAATTTCAACTATTTTTGCCTGATTGGCAATCAGTTCATTATTGGTTTTGTAGACCCGTTTTTTTCCTTCCGCATCTTTATCTCCGTCCAGAAGTGTTCCTTCCGGAATTCTTTCCTGAATTGCTTTTTTAGCCAATTCAAAAATCACATAGACTTTGTCTTCTTTAGCATCATTCTTATGAATCTGAAGGATCTCGTTATAGTAGAAATCCAGATGTCTTTTCGTTAAATTATTGAAAGCTTTTTTGGAAAAATCCAGCAATTTCAGAAAGCAGACAAAGAGGGTAAGATGAGGCGTCAGATTGCTGTCCTGTTCAAATTGGGAAATAAGATCTGTAACCTGTTTTTTCATACTTTTGTACTCTACGCTTTCTCTGCGCGGAATAGCATTGGTATCATCACCAAAGAAAAAGTTTCCCCACTTCTTATCTGGTATTGCTGTATCAGCATCTTTTTCAAAAAAATTTACATGACTGGCAAAATTGTTTGCAAATAGCAGCCAATCGAACAGATCGAAGTCGTGCAATTCGAGATTGCCGGGATCCAGATCCGCTAAAAAGCGCTGCATTTGTGATTTTCCTTCACGATAATGTGAAAATGTATCTGTTTTTTTCATTTGTTTATATTTATATTCTATGGTCAGATGCAATACTTAATGTAATGTTTCGGTAGTATTCAAAATGGTTACAGACATCCCGTAATTATTTATATTTCAGTAGCTTCACCTTTATAGAAAGGGAAAACCATATTGCTTCTGGTATTCGTATTCCTTACTTCATAATCAATTTTTATCAACACTTCGCCTTCCAGTTCTTCCTGAGTATCGATGTCGATATTTAAAATGTTTATTCTGGGCTCGTGGTATAAAATGGCACGCTCGATGATTCCTTTCATTTGGGTAATCAGCGTTAAGTCCAAAGATTTGAAAAGCATTTCCTGCAGGTCGCATCCGTAATCGGGAAACATAACGCGTTCTCCCGGTCTTGTGGAGAGTAAAATGATCAGACTGTTGTTAATGTCTTCCACATCTGTAGTCATTACCAGCTTTCCTTCAGTCTCATTAAACTCAGGCGGGAAACTCCAGCCTATTCCTAAAAAATCTGTATTTATTTTCATACGTTCTTGTATTATATTTAATTGTAACATCTTGCATCTGTAACATAGAGTTTTAGTTTTCTAACCGTTTTGTTATTGATGTTTGTACATTTTTTAATCTTGCAGGCTGTGTATCATCCGCCTATTAAAACAGTTGCTTCACCCGCGCTTATTACGCCTCCGTGAGCGGTAGAATCTCCCATTCTTGCGGCTGGTTTTCCGCCGATCATTACGCTTGAAGATCCTGCTGCAATGGTATCGGGCGGACCTGTGCATATCGCTTTGTCTCCTACTCTTGCTGCGGGTTTACCTCCGATAAGTACAGTAGGTTCTCCTGCCGGAATGATGGGCCCGCCAACGTGCGGGGTAGTTCCCGTTACCATCGGACAGGTATGCATATCTGTAATTCTTGCTGCCGGTTTCATGATTAATTAATTTTAACTTGAGATCCTTTTACGATGGTTACTGCGCCTGATTTAAGCTCAGAACCGGAACTTCCTTCTGCTTTAAACTGTGCGGATGCTTTGATACCGATATTGGTTCCTTCCATCTTAATATCACCTTTTGCTTTGATCCTGATGTCTTTCCCACTTTCCATACTGATCCCGTCTTTATTGAGGGTAAGAGTATTCTTATGCTCGTCTTCTATTTTAATGACATCTGCATCTTCGTCTACAGTTATTTTTTTGCCTTTTGGTGTTTCAAGGGTGTATGAAATTTTATCGTCATTAAAAATCATCTTCATTTTGCTGCGGGTAACAAATCCTTTTTCGTTGTTCTCATCGGAAGCTACAATAGGAGCCGGTTTTGCGCTGCTGTTCAGCATTCCCAGAACCACTGCATCATTGGGATCATCATTAATAAAACCAATGATTACCTCATCTCCGATTTCCGGTCTGAAGAATGATCCTCTGTTTTCTCCTGCATCAAGTGTGGCTACACGCGCCCAGATTCCCTCCTCTTCGTTATTGATGATCGGGATCTGCACCAGAATTCTGTCTTCTCCATCGGGATCGGATTCCAGTTGGGATACTTTCCCGATGTGCAATCCGCTGATGGAAGGAATAATTCCTGAACCCGGCATTTCGCTTACATCGTACGTTTCTGAGAACCATGTCGGAGAAAGTCCGAATTGTGCATCAACCAGCCAGTTTCCTTCCGCAATTTCGTGACGAACACCTGTTACGTAAATTTTTCCGTTGAAACGGTTTCCTACGCCTTGCAGCATTAATGAAACTCCCGGTTTTACAGCCGGAATTCCCTGAAATTTCACCCTTCCTCTGGTCTTTGCCAGTTGCTGGAAAGTTGCTTTCGCATCACTCCAGTCCTGAAGTTCACTCTGCGTAAGATTTCCGCCATGTTTAAGCTGCAGATCGTCTATTCCAAATACTTTCGCCAGATCATCCGGTGAAAGGTTTCCGTTAAGTTTTACTGCTGGATCCTGAGCTTCCACTTCTGTAAGTTCCTGATCGGTATAGCTCCATGTTTTGGCTGAAATTTTTTTGAACTGATCTCTTGCGTCTATTTCTCCGTCAAATTCATGCACCGAAGATCCGTAAACCACTGTTTCCACTTCTTTTTTGCTGAAATCGGGTTTAGCTATTTTAACGGTTCCGTCTTCTACAAAACAAAGTTTTCCGTTTGCCTGTGCTCTGGTGAGCATAAAATCCCAGTCGGAAGCTCTGTACTGAATCAATTCTTTGTGTGAATTAGAGGTAGCCTGAACATCGGCAGTTAAACCGTTGTTACTGATCAGTTCTCCGATAATATCGCTGTCTTTACTGTCGTAGAAATATTTACTTTTTCTGCCTAAAGTCATTTTCACCGCTTTATCTCTGCATTCTATGATGAGGTAGGAAGAGCCGTTTCTTACTTTGATGTTGTGCTTTACAACAACTCCTTTAAAAATACTTTCTTCGTCCGAATGGTAACCTGCGGTAATTTCAATTTTTTTTCCGGGAATCAGAAGATCTTCATTGCTTAGTTTAAAATCCTGTTCCGGTACGCTTCCATCCAAAATAACAATGCGGGCATAAGGAATTCTGTTTACTTCTTTTTCTACAACAATACTTTTTACCCCATATTTCCCGGGTAACTCGGTACCTCCGGACATTACTTTAAAAGTGATCAGATCCGGATTTTTTGATGTTTTTATGTATCCGCTATTGTTCATGTTATGCTATTTTTTCTATGGGTGGAAAGTAGAGTTCAGTTCCCGGTTTCAACTGTCTGAAATTGATGAGATTATTAACTTTAGCGACTTCCAGGTAATATTTGGAGTCTCCGTAGATTCTTTCAGTCATTAAGGGTAAAGTATCTCCTGCCTGTACGGTTCTTTTGTGGGTAAGGTCTGGAGAAGATTTTTTAGCTTTTTCTGCAATAAGTTCCTGACTGATACCTTCTACAAAAGTTGCTTTACCTATAGCTCTTAACGGTGTTCCATCTTTGTTGAACATTTTATAATCTACTGTAAACTCCGTAAGAGCACCTTTAAATTCAAATTCTCCCCATATCACAATAACACTATATGGTTTATGAAATGATCCCTTAAATTCACCTGTTGCTTTATAAAAACGTTCTAACTGTAAATTAACAGTATCATGCTTGAATTTATTTTTTTTTATGACATTGACAAGTTTATTACCCGAATATGTTTCCGTTACTCCAGTGCCATCAAATAAAAATTCCATTTGTAATGCTTGAGGAGCAACTTTAACAAATTTTGGACTACTTCCTGCTGCACCTTGCTCTTGGGCAGTGTTATATTCTATTTTACTGGTGAAAGAAAAACCTGTCGGATTAATAAAGGCTTCAAATGCATCACTATCAATAACACTTTTAAAGTTAATATCCTTGTACGTTCCTATCTTTACTTTCAAAACTTCTCCTCCTGTTTTCTTTATTTCTCCTATCATTATCTTTCTTTTTTACGTTTTTCTATATTTACTGCCTGCTCTACGCTTTCGCTAATTGCACACATAATTTTTCCTTCATCTACTGATGCGGTAGTTGTCGTTGCGGCTGCTTTTTCGTCCACATTTATTTTAATGTGAAGCTCTTTTATTTCTATTGGCATTTCGTTTATTTTTAATTAATTATTAATACGTAAAAAACTTAAAACCAATTATTTAACGTATTTATTTAAAAAAATCTAAGCACATAAAGCGTGTGTTCAGTCCTGTTATAGACCAATCCTTTATTTTTTTATCTTAAAATTTTTGCTGAATGTTATCCGAAAACTAACACACGGTAAGTGCTTAGATTTGATTTAGAAATTACAAGCCTAAACTTGCTAACGATGAGGGTATTTTGAAATATCTGTATTTCAGCTCTATTGTTTCAATGGCAAGCCTGCTTTCTTCTGCGTTGAATTCTGAAACGTTCCATTTTACCGGATAGGCTCCAACTACATTCCAGACCATTAAAGGGGCTGTAGACTGAAGTCCTCCTGAAAGTGTGATGACAAGATCTCTGGGTTCAAACTCGAAGTTTTCCATTGCATTTCTGCACCAGCTTATTAATCCTGAACTTACAATCAAGCCACGCTTAAGAACTAAATTTTCATATTTCGGTCTCAGAGGAAGCTGATGAAGAAATCTGTTTTCGCCTCCTTCGGCATATTCTTCGGTCTGAATTTCTGTAGATAAACCAGATATAGACTGAAATCTGGAGTCAATACCCTCTGTTGTCGAAATCCCGTTAACAATAAAAGAGAAACTGGTTGGAGGATATAAAAGAGCCATGATTAGTTATGTTCAATAGTTAAACCTTCGTGCGCAATTTCCAAAGCTTCAATTGCCACTTCATTACCTTCAGCTTTCAGATCGGTTGACTGTAATTTTAACGGGAAGGCATTTTTCACTTTCCACGTTACGGCAGGTGCGCCGTTCTCGTCTAAAAGAGAAATCGTGATCGATCTTCTTTCTACCGTGTTCATCTGAACGGTTTGCAGCCATTCGAAATAATCGTTATCGCCTTTGAAAGTTCCTCTTTTTAAAGTGATGTTTCCGAATTTTGCCATTCCCGGCATTTTGATCTTGCTGAAATCCGGACTTGCTCCCTGTCTGTATTCAATGATATCGCGCTCGATGCTTAATCCCGAAACTTCCTGAAAACCGATATTTGTTCCGCCCCAGTCTACTTCAAAGGAAAACTTTACTAATGGATATGTATTCATAATTGTCTTGATTTAATTTTGTTATTTGTTTGTTTAATTTTTAAGCTTCCTGCAGTTTGTGTGAGAAACGAAGAACAATAAATTCTGCCGGACGAACTGCCGCCATACCGATTTCCACGATCATTCTGCCTTCAAGGATATCCTGTGCAGACATGGTTTTGTTTAAGCCAACGCTTACATAATAAGCTTCTTCCGGCTTGCTTCCTGCCAATGCTCCGTCCTGCCACTGCTGGTTCAGGAAGTTTTCGATCATGGTCTGTACGCGAACCCAAGTATTCGCAGTGTTCGGTTCAAATACGAAACGTTCCGTTGCTTTTTTCACGGATTCTTCTACCATGTTGAAGAATCTGCGTACTGAAATGTATCTCCATTCGTTGCTGTTGCCGTCAAGTGTTCTTGCACCCCAAACCAATGTGCCTTTTCCTGTAAAAGATCTGATAACGTTGATGGATTTTCCTGATGTAGGATCTACGTTAAGAGTCATCTGATCTTCGTGAGAAACTTTTACTGTAGGAGCCACTACATAGCTAAGTCCAACATTAGCAGGTGCTTTGAATACTCCGGAAGTGCTGTCTACTTTTGCATACACACCCGCAACTGCTGAGGACGGAGCCATTACTACTTTTTCAGACTCGATTGCTGCTTTAGCTTTATTATACAGCTCTGTTCTGTTGGATTTTAGCCATTTTAAATTGTTTACATAGCCATCTGGAAGAGACAAAACATTTCCTGAGATATCTTTTTCTTCAAAACTTGTAATTTTAACATCTTCATCTTCAAAGCTATGAGTTAAAACAGTTTCCAATTTCGGATAATAAGCAGCTCCGTATTTTAAACCTGTAGAAACTACTTTATTTCTGAAAGTAAGATCATCTCCAAGAACGTCCATAATAACAAACCTGTCTTTCATTTCCTCTGCATGATCCAAAGCCAATCCATACAAACCGTAAGCCTCTAATGTTGGTAAAGATTCTGCATCCGGGAAAACGATAAGCGTAGGCTCATCTTCTTTTTCAAGAGTCTTAAGTCCTGTTTCTAATTCGCTTTTTAATACTTCTGTAGGATATCCTGAAGCTACTCCAACAGAAACAATATAACATGGACCACCACCGTTTGCAAAATACATTTGCATAGCATGGTACATTTTGAATTTACCTAATTTACTATCTTCAAAAGTGGTAGAGACAGTATTGTCTTTAACAGAAATTTTGATCTCTTTCCCTTCGTTTTTTGCTTTTCCGAAAAGATTTTCATATTCCAACAACGAAGAAATTCTTGTCGGCTCATTTTTTGGTCCTTTTTCTGTATATCCGATGAAAGCAGGGATCGCTGTTTCTACTTGTGCTACGGAAGGCGGAAATTTTGCCAGTTCCTCCACGTAAACACCTGGTGTTTTGTAATTCATTTTGTTAAAAATTTAAAATTAATATTTAGTTATGTTCAATAGTTAAACCTTCGTGCGCAATCTCCAAAGTTTCAATTGCTACTTCATTACCTTCAGCTTTCAGATCGGTTGACTGTAATTTCAATGGGAAGGCATTTTTCACTTTCCATGTTACTGCAGGGGCTCCGTTCTCGTCTAAAAGAGAAATCGTGATCGATCTTCTTTCTACCGTATTCATCTGAACGGTCTGCAGCCATTCGAAATAATCGTTATCGCCTTTGAAAGTTCCTCTTTTTAAAGTGATGTTTCCGAATTTTGCCATTCCCGGCATTTTGATCTTGCTGAAATCCGGACTTGCTCCCTGTCTGTATTCAATGATATCGCGCTCGATGCTTAATCCCGAAACTTCCTGAAAACCGATATTTGTTCCGCCCCAGTCTACTTCAAAGGAAAACTTTACTAATGGATATGTATTCATAATTGTCTTGATTTAATTTTGTTATTTGTTTGTTTAATTTTTAAGCTTCCTGCAGTTTGTGTGAGAAACGAAGAACAATAAATTCTGCCGGACGAACTGCCGCCATACCGATTTCCACGATCATTCTGCCTTCAAGGATATCCTGTGCAGACATGGTTTTGTTTAAGCCAACGCTTACATAATAAGCTTCTTCCGGCTTGCTTCCTGCCAATGCTCCGTCCTGCCACTGCTGGTTCAGGAAGTTTTCGATCATGGTCTGTACGCGAACCCAAGTATTCGCAGTGTTCGGTTCAAATACGAAACGTTCCGTTGCTTTTTTCACGGATTCTTCTACCATGTTGAAGAATCTGCGTACTGAAATGTATCTCCATTCGTTGCTGTTGCCGTCAAGCGTTCTTGCGCCCCAAACCAATGTGCCTTTTCCTGTAAAAGATCTGATAACGTTGATGGATTTTCCTGAAGTAGGATCTACGTTAAGTTCATCCTGACGTTTATTGGAAATTTTAATCACGGGAGAATCAACATAATTAAGTCCTGTATTTGCAGGAGCTTTGAATACTCCGGAAGTGCTGTCTACTTTTGCGTAAACACCTGCCATTGTTGACGATGGAGCTAAAACTACTTTTTGGGATTCAATTGCCGCTTTAGCCTGATTGTACAGTTCAGAATTTTTTAATTTCAGCTCTGCAAGAGTTGTTGCACCGGAAACACCCATCACAGAAACCTTATCTTCTTTAAAAGCGTACGTTAAAATTGTTTTAAGGTTCGGATAATAAGCTGCTCCGTATTTTAGTCCTGTAGATGTTACTTTATTTCTGAAAGTGGCATCATCTCCTAAAACATCCATAATAACAAACCTGTCTTTCATAGATTCTGCCTGATCTAAGGCACTGTCATACAAAGAGTAGGTATTCTTAATAGCATTGATAACCAAAGGTTCTGAAGAAGAAGCATCAATCTTTTTAGTATTATCAAGTTCTTCATTGGCATCGCTAGTAATACTTGTAGCTGTAATAAGATCGTTTTGAAAATTTTGAGCTACAGAGTTAGCTGCCTCTTTAATATCAGCAAGAATAGCACCTGCAAGTTTACTTTCAACAACAGCATCTGCAACAGCTTTAGCGGCACTTCTAGCAGCAACTTCAGTAGCTGCTTCAATTTCTTGATTAAAAGTAACCGCAGCAAGTTCAGCCGCAGCTTCAGCGGCAACTTGAGCATCTGTAACAGCATCTGTAACAGTAGTTGCAGCCTGAGCAACAGTTTGAGCTAGCTCAACATCTGCAGCATTATTAACAGCATCTGCAACAACTTGAGCCGCAACTTTAGATGCAGTGGCTAAAATTTCATCCTTTTTTGCAGTAGCTAAAATGGCTTTAGCAGCATCGACATCAGCAGCAGAAGCTACTCGATCTTGAAGATCAGGAAAAACGATAAGTGTAGGTTCGTCTTCTTTTTTTAATAATTCAAGACCGTATAAGAGAGTTCCTTGCTGAGTTGCAATAGTTCCAACAGTAACATCATCATCATAATCGCCTACCGAAACAATATAGCATGGTCCGCCTCCATTGGCAAAATACATTTGCATCGCGTAATACATTTTGAAATCGCTTACCTTTGGCTGAACTGCTGTTGCAGTACCCTCTTTGAAAGCTACAGCAAAAGTTTCGGCATATCCTTTTCCAAAAAGTTCTTTAAACTCCAGCATAGACGAGATTCTCGTAGGTTTGTTTTGTGTCCCTTTTTCTGTATATCCGATAAAAGCGGGAATAGCTGTTTCAACTTGCGCTACGGAAGGCGGAAATTTTGCTTCTTCTTCCACATAGACTCCAGGGGTTTTGTAATTCATTTGTTAAAAATTTTAAGTTAATATTAATTATCACTCGAAGCTGAACTTCAATATTTTGTTGTGATTGATTTTGGTTTTGTTATAGTTTGTGAGAAAAATTTAATACAATAAACTCTGCAGGACGTACTAAGGCTACTTCAATTTTTACATCCATGATGTCTGTTCCTCCGGATTTTACCTCAACTTTGTAAGCTTCTTTGGGAGAGTTTCCCGCCAATGCTCCGTCTATCCATTGCTGATTAAGAAAATTCTCAATCATTGCTTTTGCTCTTAACCATGTGTGAATGACATGAGGCTGATTGATAAATTTTTCGTTAAGCGCTATGCTTATTGACTGTTTAAGCATGTTATAATAACGGCGTACATGGATATATTTCCACTCGTTATCTTTTTCATCTTCTTTTTTATCTTTTCCGTCCAGTGTTCTGGCTCCCCAAACCAAAGTTCCTTTTCCTGTGAAGTTTCTGATAGCGTTGATTGATTTTCCTTCATCATCAATGTTAAGACCGGATTGTTCTTCGTCGGAAATTTTTTCCGTCGGAGCTGTTACGTAATTCAAACTTACATTTGCAGGAGCTTTCCAGACTCCTCTTGTATTGTCTATTCTTCCATACACTCCTGCTATTGCAGATGATGGCGGCAAAACTACTTTCAGAGATTTCAGTAATTCTTTTATCTGATTGTATAATGAAGAATTTGCGGTCTTCAGAGATTCTAATGTTACTCCATTAGCAATTCCAACGGGCTGATTCTGCGTATCAAGGTGAGAAACAGGAGTGATTTTTTCATCAAAATGATAATTTAGAACCGTTTTCAGATGAGGAAAATAAGCTGCCGCATAACTTGAGGAATTTACTGTATTTCTGAAACTCTCTACCGCAGTAAGATTTCCTATTTTTGTAGTGGAATTTCCGTAGTAGGTATCTAATAGGGCAAACATATTTTTGGATTCTCCTGCAGATTCGGCTTTAGCAATTGCTGTATTATATAAGGCATGAAAGTCATTTGGAGAATTTAATGATACGGCATCCGGGAAAATAAGAAGAAGAGGTTCTTTTATATTATTGATTAAATTTAACCCTGATTCCAAAAGATTTTTTTCCACCTGTGGTGCATTGTAATCTCCCACAGAAACGATGTAGCAAGCACCGCCTCCATTAGCAAAATACATTTGTAAGGAATGATACATTAAAAATTTTGCCTTTGGTTCTAAAACTGTTATTCCTGCATCAGTATCTTTTAATGTAATACTTTCCATTTTTGCGCTCCCGAATTTTTTCTCAAAATCCAGAAGAGAACTGATCTTTGATGGCTTATAATCAGGTGCGCTAGTAACATTGTCTTCGGAAGGCTTTCGTTCGGTATATCCTATGAATACAGGTACTGCAGTTTCTACTAATGCAATGGAGTTGGGAAGTTTTGGCAGTTCTTCAATAGAAACACCGGGTGTCGTCGGATTTGGCATGTTCATAAATTTTAAATTAAAGGGTTATTTGTTTTCTGATATTATTTAACCGTAATATCCTTAATATCAACATCGTTAATAAGCTGAACATCAGAAATATTTTTAGCTCCAATCTTAACCACACTTACTTTATACATTACGGAAGGAATGATCTTTCCGCCCAATAAACCCCAAATGTAACTTAGCTGCTCAAACGGTACGGCGTGCATTTCTGTTCTGAAAGTAAAATTGTTTTCTCCGATACCGGTTGCAACATATTCCAATACATTTTTTGCACGAAGAACCTCAATAACTTTTGAAATGTTTATTAAAGCACTGTCATAATCCGTCATATTGGCTGTAACCATTACGAAAAGATTTACATACGCCGAAGGACTTTCCATTTTTGTAACATTGGATGTATTTTTTACGTATCTTGAGATATTTTTCATGGTAGATTCCTCCTGAACGTTCAGTAAAGTAATCACCACTTTATTATCAAGTCCCGCAGCTCCGTCTTCATGCTTTGCGATGTCGTTAACAACAACATCTGCTAAACCGGCAGAATGCAACTCATTTTTTAAAACTGTTAATACTTCTTTTATCATAATTTTTGTTCTTTAGTATTATGGTGCAAACATACAATCAGCCCGACTTAAAAAACGAATATTTTGGGGGCTCCATCCTGTCTTTGCAGTAAATGCTTTTTTTGAATTTTCTTTTAACCTAAAAAATAAATCAATATAAAATAATGATAATCAAATAATTAACACCTACTAAATTTAAAAAAAAATTATCCTGATCTAAGACTTGTGAAATAAACACGGTTAACTGAAGGTAATTTTAAGGCGTGAAAAATGATTATTTTAAGTATAATGTTGTGAGATTCCTCCATTGATTTTTTTATCCGCTCAATATTTTTTCCAATTATCAATATCTGAAAAGATATAATTCCGAAATCTGATCAGATTTCATCCTACTCTGAATTAAAAAATTTATCGTTTTTATTATCAGAACATAAGTTTATGATCTACTGCAAAGACAGAACAGTGAGGTCTTATTGTTCGTCAGACTGTTTTTCTTCCTCTAATTTTGACCCCATAATTTAAACTTTAATCACAATGAATATTAAAACTCTTTTTGGCAAACGCAATGAAATCATTGGCGGCCATTTTAATGAATTAAGATCAAAACTGGGTATGGCAAATCAGGACGAGGAAGTTGTTTTTTCTGTAAGAGAAGAAATCTGTAACGCCTGTCCTTTGAAAAACGGAAACAACTGCAATACCCAAAAATGGATTCATCCTCAGACTCTGGAAGTTTCAAACGGTCCGAAAGACGGCTTTATAAGAGGTTGCGGATGCAGACTGAGTGCAAAACAGAGATCCAAATACAGCCTTTGTCCTGCAGGTTTCTGGGGCGGAGAATTTGACAAGAAATAGGCATTTTACGGTAATTCCACCATTGTATAACTCAAATTTATTTAATGTGAAGCAAGATCATATCATTCAGAAAGTTTTTATTGAAATTACGGTAAATAATAAAGAAAAAGGACTGAGCATAAAAGACGACATCAACAGTTTTCTGTCGATGGATGTGTTTCCGAAAATAGAAAAATACCTCAGTACTTTTGAACACAGATTAGAAGACCACATTTTGCAGATCCCTAAACTGGAATTGAATCTGGATGTAAAAAGCAGCACATTAAATTCTGATCTGAAAGATAAAATTGCCCAAGTATTTGAAGAGAAATTATCTGAGGTTACAAACCCTGTTTTAAATTTAGATGAGTTTACAGCAAATAATTCTGAAGCTTATCTGGTAACCCATCAGGAAAAAATTCTTCAGAGCTTTATTTATTTTTTGGAAAGAGGAAGTATGCCATGGTGGAATTCTGATAAAAAAAGTCTTTCTCTGCTTGAGCCAAAAGTATTTAATGCTATTATTCAGGCTGAAAATTTTCAAAGCTGTATTCTTCCTGTTTTTTCTAAAAGAAATGTGCAGGAAAGAATCATTCATCAGCTTTCTGACGGACAAATTGCCCAATTATGCAATGTTATTCTAAAAGACAAAGCATTAAAAATCAATTTAGAATCTGAAATTATACAGTTGATCTCAAAGCTGGATCAGACTAACAGAATTATGGTGTGGAAACTGGTTTTAAATATTTTGTCGAGGCATCTGAAATCTCCGACCATCCATATTGAGGATTATTTTTTAGAAGAAATACTAAAATCTAAGACTTTGTTAAGAGATTCTTCTTCTGTAAAAAAAGACCTTCAGAACGTAAAAACAGCAGTAAAAGTATTTAAAAACATCAAAGAAGCTGAATTGATTGAAAAAATTGAAGATACATTCATCAAAAACGATCAAAATACAAAAAAGACAACGAAAAAAAATGAGCAAAATTTTACGGAAATCAATGATGTGGTAATACAGAATGACAAGAATTCTGAACAAAAAGACGAAGAAATTGCTTCTGATGAAGGACAATATGTCAAAAATGCCGGGCTGATTCTGATTCATCCGTTTATGAAAACTTTTTTTGAGCATTGTGATCTTCTGGACAAGAAAACTAATCAGCTTTCAGATCCGGAATTGGGTGCGCATCTGCTTCATTATATTGCTACCGGAAAAATAAATGCTCCTGAATACGATATGATATTTGAGAAATTTTTATGTAATATTCCTCTTCATCAATCGATCAACCGACATGTTAAGCTTACACGTAAACACAAAACTCAAGTTAAAAATCTGATAGAAAGCGTTCAGCACAACTGGAGTGCCATGAAAACCTCATCCGCAGAATTGCTCCGGAATGAATTTTTTCAACGTCCCGGAAAACTGGTTGTCTCCGACCAAGACTGCACTCTTACCGTAGAACGAAAAACACAAGATATCTTACTGGAAAGACTTTCGTGGGGAATCGGTCTTGTGAAGCTGCCGTGGAAGGATAAGTTTATGTTTGTGAACTGGTAAAGAGTTTTAAAATCAAAGTCTGTTAAAACATACAGACTTTGATTTTCCTATTTTTAGAATAAACATAACTTAGGATAAATTTTTGCGATTATTTCCCAATACAAAACTTAGAAAAAATATTCCCCAAAACCTCATCATTAGTCACCTCGCCCGAAATTTCACCGAGATGTTCCAGTGCGTTTCTCAGTTCGTAGGCTAAAAGTTCGGTGGAAATTTGGAAAGTAATTGCTTCTTTTACTTTTTGTACAGCTTCCAAAGATTTCTGTAAAGCTTCAAAATGACGCTGATTGGTAATCACAACATTGTTTTCAGAAGCTTTTAACTGTTCTACGTAAGAAGACAATTCATTTTTAAGATCCTGAATATTCTGATTTTCAACAGCAGAAATTTTAATAAAATCAAATTCCTGAGAAATTTTATTTCTGAAGATATTTTCAACTTTTTCATACGTTGCAGGAGAAACCTCATCAATCTTTGTTGCACAGATAATCAGTTTCAGATCATCTCTTTGCAGAGACTGGATCATTTCAATATCTTCGGAAAAATCTTCTGTTGCAGCATCGGCTAAATAAACCAGAATATTGGCGTTTTCTACTTTTTCTTTGGCTTTTTTCACACCAATTGCTTCAATTTCATCCATGGTTTCACGCAATCCTGCTGTGTCGATCAGGCGGAATGCATGACCTTTTATATGAAGAACCTCTTCTATCGTGTCTCTCGTTGTTCCGGCGATATTGCTTACAATCGCTCTTTCTTCCTTTAACAAAGCATTGAGCAAAGTCGATTTTCCGGCATTCGGTTTTCCGATGATGGCAACCGCAGTTCCGTTTTTGATAGCATTTCCGTACTGGAAACTTTCAATCAGGGAATTTAATTTTATTTCTATTTTATTTAAAAGCTCAACCAAAGCCGATCTGTCCGCAAATTCTACATCTTCTTCTGCAAAATCAAGCTCTAATTCAATTAATGAAACAAAATTCAGCAAATCGGTTCTCAGGAAAGAAATTTCGTTGGTAATTCCTCCTTTCAGCTGATTAATTGCCACTTTCCTCGAAGCCTCATTTTCAGATGCAATAACATCAGCAATCGCTTCAGCCTGAGAAAGATCAATTCTTCCATTGATGAAAGCACGAAGCGTAAATTCTCCGGCTTTTGCCATCCTTGCCCCATTTTTAATTAGGGTTTCAAGAATACGTTTTCCAATGTGCGGCGACCCGTGAAAAGCAATTTCCACAGAATTTTCCGTCGTAAAACTTTTCGGAGCCAGAAAAATAGAAAGCATCACTTCATCAATTGCCTCTTCTCCATCCATAAAATATCCGTAATGAATGGTGTGAGACCTCTGTTTTGCCAAATTTTTCGCCGGAAAAGACTTTTGCACAACAGCTAAAGCTTCATCACCCGAAACTCTTATAATTCCTAAAGCACCTACTCCATTGGCAGTTGCCAACGCACAAATGGTATCGTTATTCATACTGCAAATTTACGGTTTTTAACCGCAAACAAAAATATCCTTTATCTATTGCAATAATTTAACGAGTTCAAAATATTTTCAGTAACATAAAAATCAATCTCAAGACTTTCAAGCATTTTATTTTGGAGCTGTTTCCGGCTATCCACTCATACTCCTCACGCCAAACAAGCCACAGCTTTTGCCATTGCTTCCAGTCTTTGTTGCGGGGTAACCGTTTCTATCCGGGCTAAGAATGTCGGAAATTAATTATTGGTCTTCTAAATTCATCTTTAAAGCAAAGTTTATCTTTTCCAATTTATAACCACCCCGTCAAAAATTTCTTCGAAATTTTCGCCACCCCTCCAAAGGAGGGGAATTTCCATCAGGCAAAACATAGAAATAAAAAATCATCTCAAGAACTGAGATGATTACCTGCTTTGAATTTACTATATGAAGATATGAATGATGTCTTTTTGCTGATACAAAGATAGGTTGGGCTTCATTTTAATTTTTCAGGATAAACCCTAAAACCAGATCCGTAAAAATACGGTAATGCAAAAAAAATCGCCCCGCAAATACTTACAGGACGATTTTTTTATCTGTTTATTTTCTTTTACAAAGGACTTACCAGTTCAAGGAACCAGTCTTTCACTTCTCCTTCTAAATATGGCGCAATTTTCTCTTCACATGTTTTGTGATAAGCATTCAGCCAGTTGATCTCTTCCTCAGAAAGAATTTCTTTCACAATGGTATCTTTAAAGAACGGACAGAATGTTAAAGTCTCGAATTCGTAGAAAGTACCGTGAATGGTGGTTTCAGATTCTTTTACAGCGATCAGGTTTTCATGACGGATTCCATACTCACCTTCCAGATAATATCCGGGTTCGTTTGAGCAGACCATTCCTACCAATAATTCCTGCGGATTCATATCTTTTCTGATGTTTTGCGGACCTTCGTGAACGTTCATAAAGCTTCCTACTCCATGTCCGGTTCCGTGGTTGTAATCTTTCCCTTCCATCCAAAGCGGAAGTCTTGCGATCGCATCCAACTGAACACCTCTTGTTCCTTTCGGAAATTTCACCATCGATAAACGGATTAATCCCTGTAAAACCAATGTTGAATTTCTTTTGAATTCTTCAGAAACTGCTCCTAAAGCCAAAGTTCTTGTAATATCTGTTGTTCCTTCCAAATACTGACCTCCGGAATCTACCAAAATACTTGCATCATTAGTAACGTCTTTGCTTCCTTCGCTTTTGGCAGAATAGTGCATAATAGCTCCGTTGTCTTTGTATCCGACGATGCTTCCGAAACTTTCGCCTACGAAATTTTCGCCTTCTGCACGGAAACCTCTCAGTTTTTCACCGATAGAATATTCGTTCATGGCTTCTTTTCCCGCGTTGTGAGTCAGCCAGTAAAGGAATTTCACCATTGCAACGCCATCTCTTACCATTACTTTTCTGAATCCTTCAAGTTCTGTTTCGTTTTTCTGGGCTTTCATGAGATTTCCCGGAACCGGAGCTTTGATGAATTCGTTTTCAGATTTCAACGCTTCAAAAATCGACTGGTTGCTGTTTGGTGAAACGAGAACTTTTTCGTTTTTAAATTCTTTCAGACAGTTGTAGAATTCTTCATAAGGCATCATTTTTACCCATGCTTCGTCCAATTGTCTTCTGGCTTCCACTTCAAGCTTATCGAGATCTGCGAATAATTTCGCATCGTTTTTAGTGATGACGATATAGCCTAAAAACACAGGATTGCTTTCTACATCGCTTCCTCTTAAATTCAGCGTCCATGCTACATCATCCAAGCTTGAAATGATATGTACCGTTGCCTCAATGTCTTCCATTTTCTGGCGTATTGCCGCGATTTTGTCTACTACGGATTTTCCTGCTCTTTCTACAGGATGCACATATATTGGATTTTTCGAAGGTGTTCCTCTGTCTTTCCAGATTTCTTTCAGTAAAGGAAGGTCTTCAAGGGTAATATTTTTTGCGTTTAATTTCTGCGTTAAAAGCTCCCAGTTGGCGTGAGAAGTTGCCAGAGCATTTACCGCTACTTTTCCGTTCGCAGGAATTTCGGAAATGATCCAGTCGATATAATGAGGTGTTCCTTCCATTCCGTCTTTGAAAAGATCGATTCCTGAACCAGCCAACTCGATTGGGGCTTGTGTAAAATATCTTCCGTCTGTCCAGAGTCCTGCCTTGTCTTTGGTAACTACCACAAAACCTGCAGAACCCAGAAATCCTGATAGCCATGCTCTCTCCTGCCATTCTTCCGGCAGATATTCACTCATGTGAGGATCTGCAGAATATACTATAAATGCATCAACATTATTTTTCTGCATTTCTTCACGAAGCGCAGCTACTTTTTCCTTTGAAGTCATTTTATCTTAATTTTTAAAGAGGGGAAGTTACGAATTTTTTGAGTTTTGAAGATGAAATTATTGTTGTTTTTAAACCGTTTCTGCATGATTGAACGTTTTTCTGTGCTTTGTTATTCTTGATTTCCTGAAATGGCAAATGTTTGTGGAACGACAGAAATCCTAGCCCGGATTGCAGCATTTGTCTGAGCTCGTTTCTTGATTTTGGGATTTGCGGCGGAGCCGCCGCAAATCCCAAAATCAAGAAACAGCGAGTGCGGAAAGCCGGAAAAAGCTCCTGAAAAATAATCCGTTTTTATAATGAGGAAAGATCAAAAATTCTGAATTATATGTAAGAAAACAGCAATATTCAGATACCACAAGAATCAATTGTTGTCAAAATTTAACATTTTGGAAAGGTTATTGCTTACTTACAAAATATGGAAAGTCAGAATTACAAAAATCACAGAAAATTTTATCCGCCGCATCATTTCGTTTATCTTCCATTACTCTTGGGATTGGAGATATTTGGCATTTATAAAATCTTTAATGATGAAACCAACCAACTGATCTGGATTTTGTTTTCCGCTGTTATCTTTCTTCTTTTCTACCTTGCCATTATGTTGAGACAGCATTATGCCTTGGTTCTACAGAACCGATTGGTTAGATTAGAATTTAAACAGAGGTATTACGAACTTTTCCAGCAGAGATCTGATGAGGTTGAAAACAGACTGAAATTTGACCAGATCGCTGCATTGAGATTTTCTTACGATGATGAGTTTAAAGAACTTCTTTACAAAGCACTGAATGATAATATTTCGGGCGATGAGATCAAGAGATCAATAAAAAGATGGCGACCGGATCATCACAGAGTATAAAATAACAAACACCAAATAATAAATTAATCATGAAAAAATGGAGCTTATACAGCATGGCCGCATTGTGTCTGCTGACTTTAACAAGCTGCGAAGCAGTAGAAACGATCTTTAAAGCAGGAATGTGGTGGGGAATTATCGTAGTAGTCGCCGTAATAGCTATTATCTTATGGCTGTTTTCAAGGGGTAGGAACTCTTAACCAAATCATCGTATGGAAAATTCAGACCTAGAACTCATCTCACATCTGAAGCCTTCGAAGATCGTAAAAATTATGAAAGATCCGGTAGCATCTGCAAAGGCGGTACATCTTATATATACCACCGATGCAGAAACAGCCGGAATTACACGGAAGAAAACCGGAAAAAAATATTCTTACTACAAAGACGGCGAAAAAATAAGAGACAAAGAAGAAATCACAAGAATTAACAAACTGGTTATTCCTCCGGCTTGGGAAAATGTATGGATCTGCGCTTTGGACAACGGTCATCTTCAGGCAACCGGTTTTGATGTTAAAAAACGAAAGCAATACCGTTATCATCCGCTTTGGAGTGCCCTGAGAAATCACACGAAGTTTTACAGAATGCTTCAGTTCGGGTATGCTTTACCGGATATTCGCCTGCAGGTTGAGAAAGATTTAGCCTTAAGAAATTTCGAAAAAAGAAAGATTCTTGCACTGATCGTAAGTCTGATGCAGAGAACCAACATAAGAATTGGCAATAATGCATATGAAAAATTGTATGGTTCTTTCGGTTTAACGACTTTAAAGGAGAAGCACGTTCAGGTTAAGGGACAGAAAATAACTTTTCATTTTAAAGGAAAAAAAGGCGTGATGCACGATATCGATCTGAAAAGTAAAAGGCTTTCCAGACTGGTGCAGAAGTGCAAAGATATTCCCGGAAGAGAACTTTTCCAGTACATTGATGATGAAGGAAACCGCCACACTGTAGACTCCGGAATGGTGAATGATTATATTAAAGAAATCAGCGGTGAAGATTTTACGGCGAAAGATTTCAGAACGTGGTCGGGAACCGTAAATGCTTTGATTGCTTTTAAGGAAATCGGCTATGCAGAAACCCATACAGAATACAAGAAAAAAGTGAAAGAAGCCCTTGAAATAGTTGCTTCCCATCTTGGAAATACCAGTACGGTATGTAGAAAATATTATGTTCATCCTTTGGTCATTAATCTTTATGAGAACAACACCATCAAAAAATATCTTGATGAGCTTGAACAGATAGAGGAAAACGATGGTAAAGCAGATCTCACACAGGAAGAAAAATTAGTTTTAAAAATTTTAGAAACTGAGAAAATGTAGGGGATCAATTGTGAATGGTGAGTTGTCAATCCGTTATACTTGTCAATTTTCAATTATATTTTAAAATTCACAATTCACTTGCGAAGCAAAATTGATCATTCACACATTCTCTCGACCCAAATAATTGTTGTAAATTTGTATCATTAGCAAATAAAAATATACAACTAATATGTCTAAAGCAATTTCGCAAGTACCATTTGCAGTAAACGAGCCCGTAAATTCGTATGCACCGGGAACTCCGGAAGTAAAAAGTCTGATCGCCCAGTACAAAAAAATGTGGGCAGAAAAGATCGAAATCCCAATGATCATCAATGGTGAAGAAGTAAAAACAGGAGATAAAGTTCAGCTTCAGTCGCCTCAGGATCATGCGCACGATTTCGGATTTTATCACAGAGGAACGATGCAGCATGTAGATGATGCGATAAACGCTGCACTGGCTGCGAAAAAAGAATGGAACGAGCTTGGATGGGAACACCGTGCAGCTATTTTCTTAAAAGCGGCCGATCTTTTGGCAGGACCTTACAGAGACGTTATTAATGCAGCAACGATGATCGGACAGTCTAAGAATGTTCATCAGGCTGAAATTGATTCCGCTTGTGAATTCATCGATTTCTTAAGATTCAACGTAGAATTTATGACGGAAATGTATTCTGAACAGCCGATTTCTGATGCAGGAATCTGGAACAGAGTGGAATACAGACCATTGGAAGGATTCTGTTTTGCAGTAACTCCTTTCAACTTTACAGCGATTTCAGGAAATTTACCCACCTGTATGGCAATGCTTGGAAACGTAGTGGTTTGGAAGCCTTCTGATAAGCAGGTTTATTCCGCAAAAGTAATCATGGACGTTCTTACGGAAGCAGGTCTTCCAAAAGGGGTTATCAACATGATCTTCACGGATGGAAAAGAAACGGCTGAGAAAGTTTTGGCGCACAGAGATTTTGCAGGACTTCACTTTACAGGTTCTACAAAAGTTTTCCAGGGAATGTGGAAAATGATCGGAGACAATATTCATAATTACAGAACGTATCCAAGAATCGTTGGAGAAACCGGAGGGAAAGATTTCGTAATTGCGCATCCTTCTGCAAACGTAGAAGCGGTGGCAACTGCTTTGGTAAGAGGTGCTTTCGAATACCAGGGACAGAAATGTTCTGCGGCTTCCAGAGCATATATTCCTCAGTCTCTTTGGGCAGATGTGAAAAAAGTAATGGAAACTCAAATCGCTTCCATCAAAATCGGTTCTCCTGAAGATCCGTCTAACTTTGTAAATGCGGTAATTGACAAAAATTCTTTCGAAAAATGTAAAGGATATATTGACAGAGCGAATTCTTCAACTGAAGCAAACGTTGTAATCGGTGGTAAAACAGATGATTCTAAAGGATGGTTTGTACACCCGACTGTTATTGAAACTACAAATCCTCAGTACGAAAGTATGGTTGAGGAAATCTTCGGACCAATTTTGTCTATCTACGTTTATGAAGATGCAAAATGGGCTGAAACTTTACAGTTGGTAGATTCTTCTTCTCCTTATTCATTAACAGGATCTGTTTTTGCACAGGATCGTTACGCGGTAAATGAAGCATTCAAAGCATTGGAAAATGCATCCGGAAACTTCTACATCAATGACAAACCGACAGGAGCAGTTGTTGGTCAGCAGCCTTTCGGTGGTGGTAGAGCTTCAGGAACAAATGACAAAGCAGGTTCTAAAATGAACTTACTGAGATGGACTTCTGTAAGATCTATTAAAGAAACTTTTGTATCTCCTAAAGATTATAAATATCCGTATTTAGGATAATCATTCAGGAACAATAGATAATTATTGTTCTTATATCAATACAGCCCCGGAATTTTGGTTTCGGGGCTTTTTATTTATTTAAATCCTGTACCAAAATCATTTATTAACAAAATTTAATTGATTTTATTGATACTTTAATATTCATATTTCTTTATCGGAACAATTATTGAACTACAAATAACCTATTCACACCAAAAATAAAATATTATGAAAAAGTTATTGTTAATGGCAACAGTCGGAATGTTTGCGGTAAGTTGCGGTACAAAAGAATCGTCCATGTCGACCACCAATTCGGATTCTACAATAGTGGATAATACAACAGCCGTTGCTCCAGCCACAACAGACACCATGACTACGGCAAAAGCCAATCCGGACAGTATGAAGATGAAAATGGATTCTGCAAGCACTACTGTAAAATAACACAGAATTTTAACTTAAAAATTTCAAAATCCTCAGAAAATATTCTGGGGATTTATAATGCTCAGAAGTTTAAAAAGAACTTTTTACTTTTTACTTTTTACTTTTTACTTTTTACTTTTTACTTTTTACTTTTTACTTTTTAAATCATTATATTTGATATACACTAAACATTAAAAAATTTACTATGAAAAAATTATGGATTTGTGCCGTTTTAGGACTGCTGTTTTTAGGAAGCTGTGCCGATAAGAAAGAAAACAGGGAAGAATTTAAAGAAGAGCACAACAAAGATTCTTTAAGAAACAGAATGGGAGATTCTGCCGTTGCCAATTCAGAAACTACTGCTGCTCCTTCAGACAGTACAAAAGCTGCTTCAGATTCTACAAAAATGAAATAAAAAAACAAAACCGCGGAAAATCTGCGGTTTTGTACTTAAAAAAACTTGACTGAAAAAAACCGGGCAATCACCCCGATTGTATTGTTAGGAAGACTATTCTCCCAGATAAATAAAAGTATTCACTACAAGATACGCAGAACGGTTATCTATAGATTTCCCTAATCCTCCTGTAGAAACAGTTGCTGTTCCTGCAACAGTATGCATATGCGCTCCTGCAGGTGCTGTATTGTTCAGCATTCCGATGCCGCCCCATGCGGTAGAAGCTCCATCCGGATGATAACCGCCGGAACTGTTGTTAACGGTAGTTCCACCCAACAAAAATCCCCCTTCTGTGGAAGAATGGGTATGAGATCCCGCACTTTGCGCCACCCCGTTTACCGGTCCTGAAAGGGTAATATTCGGTAAGTTAGACTGTAAAATTCCGAAATGGTTTTCGCCTCCTGTTGCGCCTAAAACTTCTCCGTTGGCTCTGGATTTTAAAACCCGGTCTCTGGAATCCGGCAGATTGTCCGTAAATCCCAGACTTGCTGCTGCTGTCTGGCTCGCAGGTGAAAGTACAGAAACACTTCTTCCGTCCAAAAGGTACCATCCTCCGTGGTCAGTCTTTTTTACAGAAGTTTTAATATCGCCGATGTTCTTGCTGTTTAATGATTTTTCATCACCAAGCATTAATTTCTGCCAGATCGTACCATCGAAATAATACAATCCCTGAGCATCTACTCTGTTGGTTTTTGAAGTGATTGAAGTGACCGGTGAAGTTACATATACAATAGTTCCGGCGTGTGTGCTTGTATATCTGGAATCTCCTGCTCTTAGCTGATCTCCAGTTAATCTCGGTGGCAAAATACCCTCCGCAGTGGAGCCATCGCTGTTCTTGGCGACTACATCCAAACTCGTTATGGGATTTGCTGTATTGATCCCGATCTGCGAAAATGCAAAATTAGATCCTACAGTAGCCATAACGACTGTAAAAATTGTTCTCATCCGTTTAATTCGTTACTAGTTAATGTTTCATGGTTTGGTGCAAAATATCGGTTACATATTTTACAACATTGGCTAGTGGCATTATTAGTTTTTAGTGTTTAGGTGAGCAGTACGGGTTTATTTTTCCGGAAAGATTGGTAATAACTGCAGTAGTAGTGGTTATCCCGTAAAACTGGCGCAAATATAAAGCATCAAATAGTTTCTGCGAAAAGAAAGGTTATCCGTTTTCAGGAAAATGAAAAGAAAAAGACTAAGACTGTTGATCGTTTTCGTGAAAAACAGGAACCATATCCGACTGATTTTCAGAATAAAGCAACTTTATATAAACCGATGGAGAATAATCTGTAATCTGTTTAAAAACGGAGGCAAACTTGCTGTGAGAAGAAAATCCGCACTCTTCAGCGAGGATGCTGATCTTGTATTGGCGGTATTTTTCGTCATTAATAAGCTTATTAACGATGTAATTTATCCTCAGACGATTGATATAGGTTTTAAAATCTGAATTTTTATGGCGATTGATGAGGTGCGAAAGATATTTCGTATTGGTATTTAATTCTCCTGCAAGAAAGGAAAGAGACATATTTTTATTCGTGAAGGAAGTTCCCTTTTCAAAATCATCCAAAAGTTCCAGAAGTTTGGCTTCGGTTTCGGAAGTCATCGGAGATTCTGCTTTTTTTCTGTCTTTTTCATTCTCGCTGCGATGAATTTCTTCTACGGAAATATTGATAAAATCTTTGTAAGGATTCTCAGAAGGGAAATCTCCATCCGCAACAAAAGCCTGCCGATGGTTTCTGAGAATATTTCTGATTCTTGCAAGCTGCTTTTTCTGTTTGGATCTGAAATGAAAAAATAACCCAATTAACGCAGAACACAACACAATAATTATTACGTTCTGTGCAACATGTATCGTTTCATGATGCTCATGTACGGAAATGGGAAAGGCATTGACTAGCAGTAATACAAACCGGCAGAAACTATTAGACATACTTCAACAAATTATTATCCTTGTTATAATAATTCATCATTTTCATGGGTGTCTTTTTGTTTTTCACAAAACTAAGAATAATTTATTTTTTAATAAAATTTAATACTTCCAATTAATTCGATAGGTAAAATGAAAATATTTACTGTTTTTAATAAAACATCCGTTTCTTTTTTAACCTCAAATCAAAAAAATAATCAAAACATCGTTGTAACTATTTCTCTCCTGAAAAGACTTATTTATTAACATAATTATTACATTTGCAACCAATAAAAAGTATTTATGAAAAAACTATCGATATTTTCTGCCTTATTCATCGGAGCGTTTGCTCTTGCGCAGGGAATAAAATTTGAGGAATCCAACTTTACAGCCGTTCTTGCTAAAGCAAAAAAAGAAAATAAACTTGTATTTATCGACGCTTACACCACCTGGTGCGGACCTTGTAAACTGATGGCGAAAAATATTTTTCCGCAGAAAACCGTAGGAGATTATTACAACTCCCACTTCATCAATGCAAAAATTGATATGGAGAAAGGCGAAGGAATAGAAATTGCCAAAAAATATAACGTAAAAGCATTCCCTACTTACCTTTTCGTAGACGGAAACGGAGAATTGGTACACAGAACTTTAGGATATGTAGAGGAAAACGATTTCATCCAGTTTGCAAAAGATGCAGGAGATCCAAGCAAAAGGTTAACCGCACTGAAACAAAAATTCGAAGACGGCGAAAAAGATCCTGAGTTTCTGAAAAACCTTGCTTCTCTTACGATGTATAACGATGCTGAGTTTGCAGGAAGAGTAATGGAGCGCTATTTCAGTTCGAAAAAAGAACTTGACAGAGAAGATGTTCAGATGTTACTTTCCGTTGCACAGAATCCGGACAGCCCGATGTACAAAATTTTTCAGGCAAAAAAGGATGAAATCTCAAAGATTATTACTCCTCAAAAGTATGAAGCGATTGACAAAAATATCAAGATCAGCAGTATCTTTAAAAAGTCTTACAACCCACAGTCGAAAACGTGGGATGACAATTATTTCCTGACAGAAGCTCAGAAATTTTTATCTAAAGATGAGGCTGAAAAAATCCTGAAAAAAGCACAGGCTTCAAGAGCTTTAAGAGATAAAGACTTTGCCAAATACGAAAAACTGACGCTTGAACTGAACCAAGATACTTCTGCCTTAAGCTCCGAAGAACTGAATTCTCTTGCATGGAATTTCTTTGAAAATGTAAGCAACAAAGCTTCTCTGGAAAAGGCATTAGTCTGGGCGCAGGAATCTGTAAAGAAAGACGAAAACTTCGCAAATACCGATACTTTAGCCAATCTTTACAACAAAACCGGCGACAAGAAAAACGCCAAACTATGGGCTGAAAAATCCATCGAACTGGCAAAAAAGACAGGACAGGATTCTTCCGATACCGAGAAATTGCTGAAAAGCCTGAATATACAGTAAATAATAAAAAAGGTTGTCTCCCAAAACAGACAGCCTTTTTTTATGGATGAAAATTTAATCCAGATGATTATTATCTTTTCTGTGTCTTTTTTCCACCCACTCTTTTTGTTCTTTGGTTAACGTTTTTCCTGTAGCCATAAAAAAAGCTCCTGCAGGATCATTTTGAAAATCTGCTCTTTTTTTAGAAAACTTCTGATAATCTGTTTCGATGATGTTTCTTATAGGAGCTATTAATTCACTGATATTTTTAAGTTTAATTAAGGTAAAGTGAAAATAGTCTTTATCGTCATAAGCCTCAATTACCAATCCGGGTAACCCTTTAAAAGTATAAGGTCCCTCAGAAACAGGAACTTCTTCCGTATACCATGCAGTAATATTTTTATTTCTATATTTTCCTACCGCTTTTCTGCATTTATAAGTACTTATTATTTTAGTATCATCTTCTAATTTCCAATCAATTTTTTGATCTGCTTCAAAAGAATATGTTGCATTAAAAATCTTATCGTAAATCTCTAATTTGTTTTCAGATTTAAATACTTCCGGATTAAAATAAGCTTTTGGAATTTTAGAAAAATCAATAATAATTCTTCCGTTTATAGGATTTTTGATACTATTCTTCGTTGATTCCTTCGTTAAAGAATCATAAATTGCCTTTTGATCGCTTTTGAAAATAGAAGATTTCTTACCTATCCACAGACTCGTCATTTCTTCTTTTTGACTGTTTGCATCTGTTGTGTCTATTAAAAATTTAGTCAAATAGGTACATTTAATATTTGAATTTTCCAATTCTTGAGAAAATAAAATATTCCCTAAAAATATCAGAACTAAAAATAATAATCTCATCATGTTTTAAAAATTTAATAAAGTCTCAGTATAAAACTGACTGAGACTTTTTATTTTACAAATTATTGTTTACCCACAAAAGAACTTTGTTGCCAATGTCCCATTTGTGGTCATACAATTCCATGCATCATCCCATGTTGAAACACACGTTCCTGAACCGTAGCAAACCTGATCATCAAGAAACATATCTAAACAGGGAATATACATTGAGTATTCTATACAATTATATTGTAATGTTTTAGATTCTGCTTTAGAAGATTCATTCGTGTTTTTTTCCTGAATAACTTCTTTTTTCTCTTTTTCTGTTTCTTTAGCAGGTTTTGTTTCTTCTGCGTTTTTTGCATTTACCAAGCCGGCAACTCCAAAGGCTGCCAATAAAATAATTTTTTTCATTTGTTTTTAGAATTTGAAATTAACAATAATTTTTACATGAAAAGTATTTCGCGAAACTTTTTTCAAAAATAAAATCTCATTCCCTAATCATCTATTTCAAACAGAATAAAATACAATTCCGTTTGGAATAAATTTTTTCTCCCAAAAACAGTATATTTACAGTTCAATTTCCATAATTATGAATAACAGTGTTGGCTTTAAAATAAAAAAATTGAGAGAACAGAAAGAAATGTCTCAGGAAGATCTGGCTTTTCAGCTTGAAGTTTCCCAAAGCTATCTCAGCAAAATTGAAAATGGGAGCATTGAAAAATTAGACTTTATTTTTATGCAGAAAGTGGCTGAATTCTTTAAAGTAGAACCTCAGTATTTTTTGGAAGGAGATACGTTTATTAATGATATTGAAAATAATAATGGAATGTTGGTAAATAATTTTAATAATTCAAATGGTATTGTTAACAACGTTTCAGAAGATTTATTAAAAAATGTAATTGATAATCAGCAGCAGATCAGCCAACTTATGGAAATGCAGAATAAACTGATCGAAAAAATGCTGAAAGAAAAATAGGGAGAAGCATTCTCTACCCGAGAATACCAAAACCCAGACAGGTTCTTGCTTTCTCGGGATGAGAAAATTCAGCCTGAAAGAGAAACACTCCGTCTCGCTCCGAGAAAGTGTAAACCCAAACAGTTTGGCTCCGTCTCGGATCGAGAAAACGCAAAACCGAAAAGAACATTTATTTATAAAAGTTTAAACAAAATCCACATAAAACAAAATCCGCAGACTGTTCTGCGGATTTTTATCGTAAAATGGTTCTGTGCCATTAATATTCAAACAAAACGCTTCCCCAGGTGAAGCCACTTCCGAAAGCGGAAAGAAGCACCAAATCTCCTCTTTTAATTTTCCCCTGCTCAATCGCTTCACTTAAAGCAATCGGGATGGAAGCTGCCGTTGTATTTCCGTATTTCTGGATGTTATTGAAGACCTTTTCGTCCGGAAGTCCAAACTTCTGCTGAACAAACTGGGCAATTCTTAAATTCGCCTGATGCGGAATAAACATATCTACATCGTCAATTGTTTTTCCTGCTTTATCTAAAGCTTCCTGCATGGTTTCAGGGAATCTCGTTACAGCGTTCTTAAACACGAAATTTCCGTTCATGATCGGGTAAACTTCTTTGTTCGTTACATTTTCAGGTTCTTTTCTCATCCTGTCGCTCCATCCGTACTTGGAACCCGGAAACTGGGTGCACAGTTCATCTGCAAATTTCCCTTCGGAGTGCATATTGAATGCTAAAATATCTCCTGCGTTTTCATCTTCTGTTGCCGACAGTACAATCGCTCCTGCCCCATCTCCGAAAATAACGGAAACCCCTCTTCCTTCATCCGAAAAATCGAGTCCGAAAGAATGCACTTCCGCACCCACCACCAGGATATTTTTATACGTTCCGGATTTAATGAAAGCATTTGCCACACTCGTCGCATATACAAAACCGGAACACTGGTTTCTCACGTCCAAAGCACCAATGGTATCGCAGCCAAGCATATCCTGCAGCAGAACACCGCATCCCGGGAAATAATAATCCGGAGAAAGGGTTGCAAAAACAATATAATCTATATCTTTAGCCGTTAAACCCGCATTCGCAATCGCTTTTTCAGAAGCTTTGAAACCTAAATAAGCCGTCGTTTCCTGAGAATCGTTTCTGTTTTTACGGTGTCTTCTTTCTTTTATCCCCGTCCTTTCCGTGATCCATTCGTCATTGGTGGTCATTAATTTTGCTAGATCATCATTGGTAACAACGTTATCTGGAACATAAAATCCGATTCCTTTTATTGTACTTTTAATCATATAGTTTTTTAATTTTGACAAAGATAAACTTATTTAAGACATAGTATTTCAAAATATTACTATTTTTACGGTATGCCAATTGACACGATTTACAGAGATTCCCAGTGCGAATGGGTGGATGTAGAGGCTCCCACAGCGGAAGACCTGAAATTTTTACACGAACGGTACGAAATTAATAATCTTCTTCTGGAAGATACCTTAGACCCCAATCACTTACCGAAATATGAAGAGGACGGAGAAGTAAAATTCTTTCTCCTGCGGGAAAGTACCGAGCTGGAACGTAAAAACCTCAATACGATCAGCGACATCAGTACCAAAATCGGGATTTTCATTCTGGGAAGAACCATTATCACGATCCACAGGATGAAAACGAAGAGCATCGCAGAAACCAAGAAACAGCTTTCTGCCATGAAAACCGAAACCACCTCCAAAAATATTGCGTTGAAAATCGCACTGCTCATCATGAAAAGTTTTGATGATGAATCGGTAAGTCTTCTGGAAACGATGGACAATATCGAAAACGAAATTTTCCTTAAAAATACCAACCATACGAACCAGATTAAAAGGTTATATAAGCTGAAAAGAAAATCGGGGCTGAATTCAAGAGTGCTTACGATTTCCACAGATGCCATTGATAAATTTAAATTACTCGGACTTCAGGATTCTGAAGCGTATGATTTAAAAGACAAACACAAGGACGTGGTTGCGGATTTCGATCATCTTAACGCACAGATCACCAACCTTATCGGGATGTTTCTTGCTCTTTCTGACCAGAAAGCCAATCAGGTAATGAAAGTTCTGGCAATTTACTCGGTGTATTTTTTACCCATCACCTTTATTGCAGGAGTTTACGGAATGAATTTCGACAATATGCCGGAACTGCACTATAAGTATGGCTATCATGCTGTTTTAGGAGTCATGGCTCTGGTTGTGATCTGCACCTTTATCTACGCGCGAAGAAAACAATGGTAATTTTCCCGCTTTAATTATCGTGAAAATACTGTGGCTGAATATTTTAAATAGTTGTAATTTTAATTCGAAAAGAAGAACGGTTAAATTTAAATACGCTAATTCTTTTCCAAAAGTTTTTTAGCATTTAACATTAGATTTCTTCTTCCGTAGGAATGACAGTGAAAAGAGGAATATTGTATTTCCCGCGTTCGCGTGAGGGATACGGAAGGTCCGACTGAAAGGAGGAGTTTCAGCGCGGCGCTTCGCGCCGCGCTGAAACCGGAACGAAGTGAAGCCTGCAGAAGCCCGACCCGAAGTGATGATGCGGGAAACCTTATAGGTTTTAAAAACCTATAAGGTTTGGATAGGGAAAACGGAGGGATACGCCCAAGTAAAAAATAAAAACAACCAAAAACAAAAGCCATGAAACCTGAAATGCTGCAAAAAATTCTTGAGGAAGATGTTCTTTCCAAAGAATCCAAAGAAAAACTTTCCGCGCTTCACGACCGTATTTCGGCGAAGGAATTTTCTGATCTTCTGGATGCGGAAGGCAATCAGTATGTGGAATTTGTGCAGGAAGGAGGCGGAGTCTGGGGAAGCGCACTGGTGGGTTATCTGTACGGACTGGAAATTTTCGGGATCCGTTTTCTGAAAGTAGCAGGAACGAGTGCAGGAGCGATTAATACGATGCTGATCGCCGCGTGTAAAACCAAAGAAGAAGCCAAAAGTGAAGTGATTAAAGATATACTCTTCAACTGGAAGTTCTCCGACTTTATGGATGGAAAACCGTATGTAAAAACCACCATCCATTCCATGCTGAATAACAAAAACTTCCTGAAGATCAATTCAATTATCGCAGGAATTATTATGCTGATTCTCGTGATTGCGCCTTTTGCCATTTCTTCGGAAACAACGCTGAGAGCCAAACTGCTTTTTCTGGTTCCCATCATTCCGATCATCATTGCTTATCTGTATCTGAAAAAGTTATATAATGATCTGAAAAAAGCCAATTCAGGATTAAATCCCGGAAATACTTTTCTGAATCAGATGAAGGATGTTCTGGATGCCTTCGACATTAAAACCGTGGCTGCGCTGAATGACAAGTTTGTAAAAAAAGGCAAAGACCTCAACCTGAATTACCGTCATGGAAACGAAACACAATATTACAATATTGCCTTAGAAAGCATTGAAGAAATTCATCAGAACAATAAGAAACATATTGATGAAATCCGGTTTAAAATATTCTATGACGGAGTTGTTAACAACGAATATTATAAAAAAGATCCTTTCTATTCCTTAAAATCGGAATACATCATAATTACAACGGATATTAATGCCAAAATAAAAGTGGAACTTCCCACAATGGCGAATCTGTACTGGTCGGAAGAAGAGCTGAAAAAGATCAGTCCGGCTGAATTTGTAAGAGCTTCGATGTCGGTTCCCTTCTTTTTTGAGCCTTTTCAGAAGCAAATCGATAAAAATGATGATTCCGTAAAATATGCATGGAGATTCTGGATGAATACCAAACAGGAAGACATCAATCCTGCCGGAGTTTTTATTGATGGCGGAAGTATTTCCAATTTCCCGATCGATCTTTTCCATTCCACTGATATTTTTTATCCGAGAATGCCTTTATTCGGCGTACAGTTAACGAGCGATTCTGATATTCAGTCTGAAAAAGGAAAAACCAGTGCCGAAATTTTAAAATCTCCCCTCTCTTTTGCAGGTAATATTATTGATACTTTAAAAGGTTTTAACGACAAAACTTTTCTCACCAAACATACGTTCTACCATCTTTTCAGCATTCAGACCGTGAACTGCGGAACCAGCAACTGGCTGAATTTCTTTATGCAAAGAGAAGAAAAAGAAGAGCTCTTCAACCGCGGATTTTCTGCAGCTCTGGATTTCCTGAGTAATTTCGACTGGCAAAAATACAAATGCGAGAGAATGATGGTTTCTATGAAGGAGAAAAAGATCCTGAAGGAAGAGGATACGAAAACGGTGGGGTAAAAAATAAGTTTGCTTTAAAATTTTATTAACCACAAAAGTCGCAAAAGCTTAAAATAATTTTAATTTAGTGCATGAATGCAATGAAAAGCTCACAATAGCTTAAAAAGCTTCGATTTTCTTCTTCGTTGATTTTTATTTTTACGTAATAAAAACTAATGTGACTGAAATTAAATCATTTCCGCTACAATCTCCCCGATTTTCGGAGCCAACGCAACGCCCATTCCCGAAAGGCGGACTGCGCAAAACTGTCTTTCTGAAAGTTGTTTTACAATCGGTGTTTTTTCGGTTCCCATTGCCATAATTCCTGACCAGCGATGAGCGATTTCAACATTTTGATCGGGTAAAATGACTTCTTTCAAAAAATTTTCAAGATGATTCTGCAAAAATTCTGTGGTTTCAAAAGATGTGGTTTCTTCTGTTTTAAAATCCTGATTTCTTCCGCCTCCCAATAAAATCCGGTTTCCGAGATTTCTGAAATAATAAAAACCTTCATCATAATGAAATGTCCCTTTTAATTTCAGATGTTCAATCGGTTCCGTTAGAATAATCTGTCCTCGAGCCGGAATAATTTCTTCCTTGTCTAAAAATCTTGAAGCAAAAGCATTCGTACAGTGAATTAACTGATCTGTCTTCACAGAAAGATTTTTTGAAAGATGAACTTCAATTTCATCTGAATGTTCCGTGATATTTTCAGCTTCGGTTCCGAAAAGAAATTCAACTTTTAATTCGTGACACTTTTCCAGTAATTTTTGAAGGAGTTTCCCAGAATGAAGGCTTCCTTCACACGGATTTTCAATGAGATATTGAGATTTTCCCAAACCAAATTCCTGAATTTTATGTTGGCTTAAAAAATAGGTTTCTTCAACATTGGTAATGGATTTCAGCTTTTGATTCACTTCATCCATCTTTTGTAAAGGCTCATCATGGTTAAGAATTTCAAAACCGCCATTCAGATCAAAATCTATTTCCGAATTTTTAAAATAGTGCTGAATTTTCTGCAAACCGTCTAACCTCATCTTTACAAGGTCTAGTGTTTTTTTCCAGCCCATTTTTTCAGAATCGGCAATTATTTCCGTTAAACTTCCGAAACACGCAAATCCTGCATTTCTCGTGGAAGCGCCCATCGGAACAGAATCTCGTTCAATGATCAAAACAGATTTTTCGGGATATTTTTCTTTAATGGAGATTGCCGTCCAAAGTCCCGTAAAACCGGCTCCGATAATAATAACCTCGCGTTTTCTGTAAAAAGTTTCAAGTTCCCAGATGCTGTTCATAAGTAATTTGTAGTGAATGGTTAACGGTGAATTTGCTTTGCTTATGAATTTTTTTAAACTCTATAATTGACTTAAGTTTGATTTAAAACAATACAAAAACCTTAATAGAATGAGACTTTAGTCCAAACTCATATTTTAATTTTTATTAAACTCAACTTATGGTAATTTATTTAAACACATAAGTCACATAAGATTAAAATCAACTTGAAATTATAGGTAAGAACACTTTAGTTTCTGAAAATCTTTGATTTTCCTTATGTGATCTTCTATTCAATATTTAGTTAAAAACTCATGTGACTTATGTGTTTAATTTAAATAGTTTGTAAATCATTTAAAATCAACAAATAACCTGCAACGCAAAATTCAAAAACGAAGAAATTCCCTTTTATCCCTGACTTCCCTCTTCTTCGCCGTTATGATGAAATCCGATGATTCTTCTTGGTTCTTCAACTGCTTTGTAAGTATCCAGTTCTTTTTTAAGATTCTGAATTCTCTGCTGGAACTGATCGAAATTATTGATGATCGCATCTGCTAAAAATCTCGCAATCTGATCCAGATATTCTTCCGTCAGTTTCGCTGCTGCATCTCTTAAAGCTCCTTTTAAAAGTTTCTGATCGATCTTTAAATTCTCGTTCCGTGTTTTCTGATATTCGTTTTTAATTCTCTTTTTCAGACTTTGGGTAAAATCGATGAGCATCGTATTGCTGAATACTTTCATCTGTGAAGAAACCTCATTCCAGAAAGGAATTTTATCGGCTTTGTTGTTTTTTAAAATCTTAAACAGCAAAGAATCTTTTTCAAGATTTTTTGTCATCGCATATAAAATGATTTCAGATCTTTCCGCAAGATTGGGCGGAAAAACAGGAATCATGACATCGAATCTTCCGGGAGCCAGAATTTCTTCATTAATTTCAGAAACGGAATTTGCAGATCCTACCATTAAAAGATTCCCCTGCTCAAATTTCGAAATATAGTGCAGAATAAGTTCCTGTGTTTCCAGATTACAGGAAGCAACATTATTGTCTGCTTTCCTTGCCATCATAATTTCATCAAAGTCTTCCAGAAACAGCAGAATTTTATCTTTTTTCATAATGGTTACCAGAAAATCATTGAAATTGGTCTGAATTCCGTCTACAAAAGAGGTTCCGAGGTAATGTTTTTTAACTTCTTTAAATTGATAGCCGATAATTTCCGCAATTTTATTTGCCCAGAAAATCTTGCCGCTTCCGGGAGGACCATACAGAATAATTCCGGCAGGTTTGTTGATTCCCCAGTCTTTAATCTGCTGCGGATTTAAAAACGGTTCCAGAACGCCTGAAATATAGAAGAAAAGATCTCTGTAGCCGATGAAATCTCTTTTTTGAAGGCTGGTTTTATGCCCGAAATAATTGTACACAAACTGATAATTTCCGCCCAGTTTGTTATCGATTCCGTAGCTTGAAATGGAGGATTTGAAGAAACCGTTGTCGAAAATATTCGGATCGGCTTCTTTAATGGCTTTTTCTATTTTTTCTTTGGGCTGATTGATGGTTTCCGCAATCTGTTCCAGTGTTTTTGTTTTGTCTAAATCTTTTTCGTAAAGTTTTAAAAATTCGATGTTTTCGCGCGCAAACTTTTCAAAATCTTCTTTTACTTCAAAATTTGTGCTTATGCATTCTACGAGCTCAAGATCAAAATCCTGAATAAACTGTTTGATCGCTTCTGCTGAAACGTTAAGTTCTTTTGCCAGTTCAATTAACTTCATAATTCCCTATTAATTCTATCAAATTTAATGTTTTTAGAAATTAAATTTTACGGATTGATGATATAATTTGTAACAAAACGTGAATTATATACACTACTACTATGTAAAACAAATTACATGGAAAAAATTTTATCAGTAAAGAATCTGACTAAAAAATTCAAGAGAATCGTGGTAAACAATATCTCCTTTGATGTGGAAAAGGGGAATGTTTACGGACTTTTAGGACCGAACGGAAGCGGAAAATCCACCACTTTCGGGATGCTGCTTTCTACGATTAACCCGACAAGCGGAGAATGGTACTGGTTTGGAAAAAAAGGAACTGATCCGGATACGCTGAAAAAAATCGGGGCGATTATAGAACAGCCTAATTTTTATCCTTATCTGAATGCGGAGACGAATCTTAAAATTGTTGCCGAAATTAAAGGAACGCCGTATTCCAGAATTGATGAAGTGCTGAAAACGGTTAATCTTCTGGAAAGAAAAAAGGATCCTTTCCGAACGTATTCTCTGGGAATGAAACAGCGTCTTGCGATTGCTTCGGCGATGCTGAACAATCCGGAGGTTCTTATTCTGGATGAGCCTACAAACGGTCTTGATCCTGAAGGAATTATCCAGATCAGAGATATCATCAATAATATTGCAAAACAGGGCATTACGATTATTATTGCGAGTCACCTTCTGGATGAGATTGAAAAGATATGCAGTCATGTAATTGTTTTGAAGGAGGGAAATTCCATCTATTGCGGGAGGGTGGATGAGATGACCGCCAATAATGGTTATTTTGAATTGAAAGCAGACAACAATACATTGCTTTTAAATGCACTGAATGAGCTGCAGTGGTTTACTGCGGTAAATCCGGAAGGCGATATTCTGAAAGCACAGATCCGTGATGATGCTTCTATTTCGGCTTCGGCGCTGAACCAGAAACTGGCTGAAAAAGGGATTTTCTTATCTCATTTAACCAAGAAAAAACTGTCTCTTGAATCTCAATTCCTTGAACTTGTAAAAAACACAAAATAATCATGCTGAAATTACTAAAACTAGAATATTACAAAAACCTGAACTACAGACCGTTTAAGGTTTTTACGATCTTATATTTTGCGATTCTTATTACTTTGCTTTTCGTCGGACTGGTAGATTTTGATGCTTTCGGAGGAAAGATTAATTTGAAAGAGCAGGGAATTTACAATTTTCCGGGAATCTGGAATTTCACAACATGGATTGTGGCTTTGCTGAAGATTTTCTTAGGATTAATTATTGTTTTTTCGATTTCGCAGGAATTCAGCAACCGGATGTTTAAGCAGAACACAATTGACGGTTTAAGCAGAAAGGAATTCATCAGCTCTAAATTGTTAACGATAAGCATTTTCACGATTATTTCCACAGTTATTGTATTTGCGCTTACTTTGTTTTTAGGGTATCAGTATTCCGATACGACAGATTCAGGAAAAGTTTTTGAAGAGGTTTTCTTTATTGGCAACTACTTTGTGAAGCTGTTTACATTTTTCTGTTTTCTGATGTTTCTTTCGGTTTTGCTGAGAAAATCGGTCTTTGTTTTTCTTGCATTCTTTGTTTTATGGGTTGCAGAAAGTATTTTGTCGACCATAGAAGTTTTTTCAAAAGTAAGAGGAACACAGGAAGCGGAACGATTAAAGATTATGAAAGACGATTTCTTCATCAGTCATCTTTTTCCGCTGGAAAGTATGTCCAGTCTTATTCCCAATCCGATGATGCGTTTAAAAGCGGCGCAAATCTTTGGCGGAAAATATGAATTCCACTACCCTACCGAAAGTTTAGTTGCGTGTCTGGTTTGGTGTGCGATTTTTATTTTCGGGTCGTACTGGATTCTCAGAAAGAAGGACTGGTAATTGATTTGAAACATTCAACACAATATATTCAGATTATTTTTTAAGTGGTTCGTTTTTACGGATCACTTTTTTTGTTTTTTGGCTTAAAATTTTCATTCAGATGAAATTAAATTATAACCATGAGAAAGATCTATTATTTTCCGGGACTGATCAGTGCTTTGCTGATTCCTGTTTTGTTTTGGTATTATGGGAATATGAAACTTGAAGAAGCTAATCTGCGTGTTATAGATATAGGAATTCCAGCGAAGCTTACAGGTAATAATTATCTATATAGCTTTGAACCTTTAAGAAACTGGGACTATAAACAGATAAAAGTTAATCCTAATACAGTTAAAGAAAATTCTAACTTGTATGTTTCGGAAATGAAAGCTCTTCAGAAAAGAAATCAAAAAGAAACAGGAATTGAGTTCATTCTTGATAAAAATAATACTTACGGAGACTTTGCTTCTTTACTAAATGATATGG
The DNA here is from genome assembly GCF_014218915.1 of Chryseobacterium sp. C2(2020). NCBI lineage: Bacteria > Pseudomonadati > Bacteroidota > Flavobacteriia > Flavobacteriales > Weeksellaceae > Chryseobacterium > Chryseobacterium sp. C2(2020). Next base: position 96,912 of record NZ_JACLCT010000006.1, on the reverse strand, counting down.
AAATTGCAAAACAGGACACTTATGCTTTTGATATAGAAAAAACAGGACATGTATTTGCAGTTCATTATTATAAGGATCCAAACGCAAAAGAAGTTGAATGCCTTCTTTGTAATGATGCCATTTATACTTATGCAGAACCAACTTTTAAAGATAAATTTTTCAAACTTCCAAAAGAAGCTTTTTTCATTATTTTTGGATTTCTACTGTTTTTAAATATTTCCATGTTCAGCATTAAGGAAAATCTTCAAACTAAAAGAACGTTTGCATGAAAAAGATCTATTATTTTCCGGGACTGATCAGTGCTTTACTGATTCCTGTTTTGTTCTGGTATTACGGTAGCCAAAGAACTCATGAACAATACACCGTGATGGATCTGGGACTTCCCGCTAAACTAAAAAAAGAAAAGGAAAATTCATTGAATACTTTTGAACCTTACAGAAAATGGAATTACAAAAAGATTGTTGTAAAGCCCAATACCGCACTTCAGAATCAGCCATATTATGTCTCCGAATTAAAAAAACTTCAGGCAAGAAATGAAAAAGAAACCGGAATTGAATTTGTAATTGGAGATAAAAATAATTATCAGGATTTTATCGCTTTAATTGATGCAATGAAGATGGCAAAACAGGAATCCTATGGGGTTGATGTTGAAAAAACCAATCATTTTTTTGCTGTTCATATGTACAAAGATCCGAAGGCTGTAGAAAGAGAAGCTATTTGTGGAGGAGTTGTAGGAGGCGAGCATCACGAAAAGAAAATCGCATTGAATTTTTTTAATCCAGAGACATTTATTAATCATGTTCCTCTACAAACGTATTACATCATCTTTGGATTTCTACTGTTTTTAAATATTTCCATGTTCAGCATTAAAGAAAATCTTCAAATTAAAAGAACGTTTGCATGAGAAAGATCTATTATTTTCCGGGACTGATCAGTGCTTTGCTAATTCCTGTTTTATTCTGGTATTACATTCATCCATATATTGATAAAACAGTTTATAATGTAGTTGATTTTGGACTTCCTATGAAGCTGGCAAATGATAAAGGTAATTTTAATTCAACCCTTGAACCCCTAAGAAGCTGGAATTTCAAAAAAATAAAAGTTGGTTCGGGAAAAGCAAAAGAAAATTCATCTTTATATGTTTCTGAAATTCAAAAACTTCAAAAAAAGAATGAAAAGAATACGGCAATTGAATTCATTTTAAATAAAGACAATACTTATGGAGATTTTGTGTCTTTGCTAAATGATATGGCTATTGCAAAACATGAAAGTTATGCTTTGGATTTAGATAAAACAGGAAATTTTCTGGTTCCGGTAATCTATAAAACTCCTGTAATTATAGAAGAATCTGAATGCCTTTTGTGTAATGATGTTATCACAGATTATTATGAACCGACTTTCAGTAATGAAATTTGCGATTTTATTAACCGACAATATTATCGGACAATTTTTGAAAATGCATCAAAACTTCCAAAAGGCGCATACTACATTTTATTTGCTTTTCTATTATTTCTGAATATTTCCATGTTAAGCATTAAGGAAAGATTTCAGCTAAAACTTCAATAGATTCTTCACTTCGTTCTGCTCCTTTCTGAATGACGGGGTACTAAATTTAAAGTATAAACAAAAAAAGGCTGCCTTTCGGCAGCCCCTTCAATCACCTCTTCACTTAACACTTACTTTTTATCTTTATCGAGTAAAGAAATATATTCTCCGTAACCTTTTTCCTGCATTTCTGCTTTTGGAATAAACTTCAGGGAAGCTGAATTGATGCAGTAACGAAGTCCGCCTTTGTCTGCAGGACCGTCATTGAAAACGTGTCCCAAATGCGCATCTCCTGTTTTACTTCTCACCTCCACTCTTGTCATTCCGTGAGAACGGTCTAACTTCTCTTCGATTAATTTTTTGGTAATCGGCTTAGAAAAACTTGGCCATCCACAACCGGATTCGAATTTATCGGTGGAGATAAACAAAGGTTCTCCTGTCGTAATATCTACATAAATTCCCTCTCTGGTTTCGTCCCAGTATTCGTTCTGGAAAGCTCTTTCCGTACCGTTTTCCTGAGTAACGTTATACTGTTCGGCAGTCAGTTTCTCTTTTAAAGCTTTTTTATCCTGCTTCTGATATTTGGTTTCGTTAGTTCCCTTTGTTTCTTTTTTGGGCGGATTGGCATTTCTTGCCATTTCAAACAATCCCGGTTCGATGTGGCAGTATCCTCCCGGATTTTTATCCAGATAATCCTGATGGTAATCTTCCGCTTTATAGAAATTCTTTAAAGGAATAGTTTCCACCACAACAGGTTTGCTGTAATTTTTAGCCAGTTTTGCCACTTCAGCTTTTACGATCGCTTCCGTTTCTTTGTCTGTGGAATAAATTCCTGTTCTGTATTGGTTTCCTCTGTCATTTCCCTGTTTGTCAATGCTTGTCGGATCTATGGTTTTAAAATATAAATCGATTAATAGTTTTAAATCTACTACTTCAGGATCATATTTCACTTTTACGGTTTCGGCAAAACCTGTGGTGTGGCTTACTACTTCTTCATATGTAGGATTCTTTTTATTTCCGTTGGCATATCCTACCTCTGTTCCTACTACTCCGCGAACCTGCTGAAAAAAATGTTCGGTTCCCCAGAAACATCCTCCCGCAAAATAAACTTCTTTTACATTTTTGTTGTCCATAATGGTCTCATTTTCTTTTTTATTTTCTGTGGATTTTTGCTTGGCATCTCCACAGCTTGTCGCAAAAACTGCTATTCCCAGTACTACACTGAGCAGAATTAGTATGTTCTTCATTTTTATTTTATTATTCATTTTTTCACATTTAAAATCATTAAACCAAATCCTAAAAGCATCAGATCTTTTACGATAAAAAAATCTGTTACAGGAATTCCGTCTACCATTTTCCAAACTCCGGGAGTTGTAAATAAATAGCTCAAAGTAGTAAGGAAGGTAACGATCATTCCGATGGCGGCGTACTTTCTGAGTGATGCAAATTTCACACTAAAAATTAAAAGTAATGCAATGATAATTTCTATCACTCCGATAGCATTAGACACTGCCTGAATGCTTACAATATCATATACGAAAAAAGTAAGGAAATGGTTTTCTACCAAAGGTTTTATCGCGTTCGCTTCTGTGGGTGTGAATTTGAAAATTCCGATCCAGAGCAGAATGATGGCAGCTCCGAAAAGTGAGATGTAATACCCTGCTTTTCCGGCAAGGTTTCTGTTATCGATTTTAAGTGTAGTTCCGTTCATTTTTTAAGATTTTGAGTTAATACTTTGTTATTTTCAAAAGTATAGTCGGAACGTTTTCAAAATCCTGACAAAAAATTTCTTAAATATCTAATTTTTTAATCATTTTTTCTTTAAAATCCTGAATTTCAGAATCCTGAATTTTACTTTTTTCTTCATTAAAAAGTTTTCTTTTTAAAATTTCATCTAAAATTTCCAGCTTTTCTTTATAAGCTCTGCACCATTTACAGATTTTCAGATGCATGGAAAGTTTTCGATTCTCTTTTGAAGAAATGTTACCTGCGTTTCTCTTTTCCATGAGCATGGTTGCTTCACTGCATGGTAAAAATAGGATATGGATTAGTTTTTTTAACATTTTAAAAGCATTTATAATTGAGCAAACCAGTTAAATTCCAGACATTCTCTGAGCTGCATTCTGCCTCTCTGCAGAATCTTCCAAAGATTAGTCGTAGAAATATTCAGTTCCTGACTTACTTCGGGTGCTTTTTTTTCTTGAAGATAATACATTTTCATCGGAAGTTTCCACCGAACGGGCAATTCTTCCAGGCAATCCTCCAATGTTGTATTAAATTCTGTATCATCTAAAAGTTCTGTTTCTTTATTTTCAGCATTCCAGTCATTCAGCACATCGTCATTTTTCCACGATCCGGTTTCATCAAAAAAATGATCCAAACTTATCTGTGGTTCCGATTTGTATTTTTTGCGGTAAAAATCAGCAACCTTTCTGTTTAGAATCGTCATTAACCACGTTAAAGGCTGACTTTTCCCTTCAAAAGATTCGTATGACGAAAAAGCAGAGATAAAAACCTCCTGAACAATGTCTTCCGCCTCCACTCTATCCGACAGCAGATAAACTGCTCTTCTCAACAACTGCCCGGAATACTGATCGATCCAGTTCTTAATGGTTTCATTTTTTGTCATTGATTTAAATTTATAAAAAAATCAGCACATTTTTACAGTTAAAAACGAATATAGAAAGTTAAATGGTAAACTGCAAAGTTTTCATCAAACTTATCTGAACGTTGTATTTGTCATGCTGAAAGCATCTAAGCAATAATATCAAACACAAATGTCACAAATCCTGACACCAATAACCCGATTCTGATAAAATTATATCTCGTGTTGCGCAATTTAAATACTTTCAGCATGACAAATGATGCTTTATTATGATAAATAGTGAAAATTATGATCGCGATTTAGCCCCGATTGTAATGAAAATCCCGCAGTGAAGCGGCGGAGCAAAGCGGAGCCGCGCAATGAGGAATTGCAATGGAAAGCGGGAAAAAGCTCCTGAAAATGTTTCAGATTATTATACAAATCTTAGCAAAAGTATCAAATATTTAAAACTAAATCACTCAAAAACATTAAATTTGCATCTTATCAAAATTGTAAAAAGCAAAGCAATATATAGTATTATGACATCACAAGAGATTCGTCAAAAATTTTTAGATTATTTTAAAAGTAAAGAACACCTTATCGTTCCTTCGGCTCCTATTGTGCTGAAAGACGATCCTACCCTAATGTTTTCCAACTCGGGAATGACGCAGTTTAAAGATTATTTTTTAGGTTACAAAGAGCCTAAAGCTCCAAGAATTGCCGATACCCAGAAATGTTTAAGAGTTTCCGGAAAGCACAATGATCTGGATGATGTAGGTAGAGATACCTATCATCACACCATGTTTGAAATGTTGGGGAATTGGTCTTTTGGTGATTATTTTAAAAAAGATGCTATTGCTTTTGCCTGGGAATTGCTGACGGAAGTGTACGGAATTCCTAAAGAGAATCTTTACGTAACCATTTTCGAAGGAGATGCTTCCGAAAATTTGGATAGAGATCAGGATGCTTATAATTTCTGGAAATCCCATATTTCTGAAGACAGAATCATCAACGGAAACAAAAAAGACAATTTCTGGGAAATGGGTGCAAGCGGACCTTGCGGACCGTGTTCTGAAATTCATGTTGACCTGAGAACTCCGAAAGAAAAAGCTAAAGTTTCCGGTCTTGAATTGGTGAACAATGACCATCCTCAAGTGGTGGAAGTCTGGAATCTCGTTTTTATGGAATTCAACAGAAAAGCTGATGGTTCTTTGGAAAAACTTCCTGCGCAACATGTTGATACCGGAATGGGCTTCGAACGTCTTTGTATGGCGCTCCAGGGAAAATCCTCCAATTATGACACGGATGTTTTCACCCCTTTGATTGCTCAAGTGGAGGAACTTTCAGGAAAAAAATATACCGGAATTTTAAAAGACGAAAAGGATATTGCGATCCGTGTTGTGGTAGATCACATCAGAGCGGTTTCTTTTGCCATTGCAGACGGACAATTGCCTTCAAGCGGAGGTGCAGGTTACGTTATCCGAAGAATTTTAAGAAGAGGAGTTTCCTACTCTTACAGATTCTTAGATATGAAAGAACCTTTCCTTTATAAATTGGTTGCCGTTCTTCAGGAACAAATGGGTAAATTCTTCCCTGAACTTGAAAAACAGGGAGCTTTGGTTACAGAAGTGATCAAAAGCGAAGAAGAATCTTTCTTAAGAACCATTGAAAACGGATTGATAAGAGTTGAAAAATTAATTCAGCAGACCATTGAAAGCAATTTGAAGGTACTTCCAAGCAATGAAGTTTTTGAATTATATGACACTTACGGTTTTCCGGATGATTTGACGAGAATTATTGCTGAAGAAAAAGGCTTAACGATTGATGAAGCAGGTTTTGAAGCGAGAAAGAAAGAGCAACAGGATCGTTCAAGAGGCGGCGCTGAACAAAAAGTTCACGACTGGGTAATTCTTGAGGAAAAAGCAGAAAATTTTGTAGGCTACGACCAATTAGAATCTGAAACTTACATTACAAGATACCGAAAAATAGAAAATAAAGACGGAGAATTTTATCAGGTGGTTCTAAGTGAAACGCCTTTCTATCCGGATGGCGGTGGACAGGTTGGAGATAAAGGTCTTCTTGAAAATGCCACGGAAAGTTTTGAAGTTCTGGAAACCAAAAAAGAAAACGGACTGATTATTTCATTAATTAACGGTCTTCCTAAAGATGCAGGAGCTGTTTTCTATGCTAAAGTAAATGCAGCGGAAAGAAAAAATTCTCAGGCAAACCACTCTGTAACGCACTTACTGCATGAAGCGTTAAGAGAAGTTCTGGGAACACATGTGGAACAGAAAGGTTCTTACGTAGGTCCCGATTATCTGCGTTTCGACTTCTCCCACTTCAACAAAATGACGGAAGAAGAACTGGCTTTGGTTGAAAATAAAGTGAATGCTAAAATCAAAGAAAGTATTGCATTACAGGAATTCAGAAACATCCCGATTCAGGAGGCTTTAGACAAAGGTGCAATGGCTTTGTTTGGAGAAAAATACGGAGATAATGTAAGAATGATCCAGTTTGGAAGCTCGAAAGAACTTTGTGGAGGAACTCACGTAAAAAATACCAGCGAAATCGGTCATTTTAAAATTCTTTCCGAAAGTTCTGCCGCAGCAGGAATCAGAAGAATTGAAGCGATCTCCGGAGATGAATCTGAAAAATATTTCAAAAACCTTGAAAAGCAGGTTGCTGAACTTTCTCAGTTGTTAAAATCCAAAGATATCATCCGTTCGATTGAAAAACTGATGGAAGAAAATGCTTCTTTAAAATCTGAAGTGGAAGCTTTCAAAAAAGAAAAAGCAAAAGGAGAAATCGGCGACTGGAAAAATGCTTACGAACAAAAAGGCGATAAGCAGCTTTTGGTAAAGAAAACGTCTCTTGATGCAGGTTCTGTAAAAGATATCGTATTCCAGTTGAAGAGAGAAATCCCGACTTCAGTAACGATCATCCTTTCTGATGCAGACGGAAAACCAATGATTACCGTGGGTGTTTCAGATGATCTGGCTGCAAATTATCAGGCAGGAGCAATCGTAAAAGATTTAGCGAAAGAAATCCAAGGCGGCGGCGGAGGAAATCCGGGCTTTGCAACGGCAGGAGGAAAAAATCTTGAAGGTCTTGAAAATGCCTATCAGAAAGCTTTGAATATTTAGACAAACTTAAAACGTCAATAAAGTTATTATAAGAAATCAGTTGTACCATCTTTGCGTACAGCTGATTTTATTTTTAACAAAAGATTATATTTTTTCGTACCGTTTTGTAACCTTCTTATTTTTAGTTTTGTCTTAACTATAAAAAAGACTAATGACAAAATATCTATCATCCCTGTTTTTGTTTGTTTCGGTAGTGTTTTTCGCACAAAATCAGCTGAAAGTGATCAGTAAAGCGGACAAAAAACCTGTTCACAATGCAGCGGTTTACTGTGATGACGCACTTCTTGGGAAAACCGACTTTAACGGAAATGTATCCTTCAAAACAAAATGTAAAAAGGTAGAAATTCTTGCCAGCAATTTTCAGGATGTGGTGGCGGATGTAAAACCTTCTATGGAAGTTTCTATGCAGCCTTTGTCTGAAAAGATGGGAAATATAGACAAAATTATCATTCAGGATAAAAGTGATCCGCGAGCATTGAGAATTTTGGATGAAGTGAATAAAAGAGCCAAGGAAAATTCACCCAAATCATTGGACTCCTACAATTTTAAATCGTATTCCAAGTTTTCTATTGATGTAGATAAAGATTCTGTGGATACTTACAAAACCTTTTTGGCAGTAAGAAAAGACTCGCTTTCTAAGGTTGATAAAAAAGACCTTAAGCAAACAGAAAAAGAGAAAAAAGATTCTTTGATCGGAGAAGATCTTATTGAGGCGACCACCGAAAGCCAGTTGTTTCTTTGGGAGAAAGCTGCAGAATACAAATATTCTAAAAGTTTCGGGGAAAAAACCAATATCATTGATAACAGAATGTCGGGGTTCAAAAATCCGATTTATGAGGCTTTAGCCATCAATATTTCTAATCTTGACAGAACTCCGAGACAGCTTAGACCGGAGAACAGAAAATTATTCAATTTTTATCTTTCCGATACTTTACAGCTTGACGGAAGAAAAACTTTTGTGATTAAATTCAAGGAAATCACCGACAAAAAGAAGCAGAATCCGAGAAAATTCAACGGGAAAATCTATATTGATTCCGAAACTTATGCTTTGAAAAAATTTGAAAGCCAAAGCAAAAAGCGGAATGAAGGAGATATTGTTTCGGTTTGGAAACCTATTGACGGAAAGTGGTTCTTAGACTACGAAAACATCAAAGTAAAAATGGGAAGCCAGAGTTTTGAGACTTCTAAAAAAGACAGTCTGAAACCAGGAGAAAAAACGAAATACAACAAAAAGAATTTCGGAAATTATCTGTATGTGAAAAACCGTTTCTTCGATTTTGAGATCAATAAAGAACAAAAAGCATCCGAATTCAAAGGCTACTCTCTTGAAATGAAAAACTCGGACGGAAGTCTCCTTTCCCAATACAGAACCGACAGTCTTACCGCGAGAGAAAGTGCAACCTATACCAAAATAGACAGTTTTGTGGAAAAGCATGATTTTGAGAAAAAGCTGAATACTTTAACCCAGCTTTTAAGAGGAAATCTGCGATACAAATTCATCGATTTTGATCTTACAAAGTTCTTCAGCTATGATAAATACCAAGGTCTTCGTCTGGGAGCAGGAATCAAACTGAATGAAAAATTCAACAAAACATTTTCTCCGGACGGCTATTTCGGGTACGGATTTAAAGATCATACATGGAAATATGGTTTGGGTCTTGATGTGAAATTATCAGATAAAAGAACTTCCATTTTCAGGATCGATTATGTGGATGATGTGTTCGCAGCAGGAAGATTCAGCAATCATATGTGGGACATGATGATGAAATTTTCAGACATCAATCTGGATCTTCACAACTCAACTTTCTACAAAAACCAAAAATGGGGAGCTTCTTTCCTTTATGATATTTCGAATTCTTTAAGTGTGAAAATTGCGGTGAATAAAGAGAAGCAACAGGATCTTTTTGATTATCAGTATAAAAATCTGGGCAGCAGTTTCGACAATACAAGTGCAACGTTATCCTTAAAACTCTCACCGAATGACAAAAATATCATGACGCCAAGCGGAAAGTTTACTTATGAAAAAGGATATCCACAAATCTTCATGAATTATGAAAAAGGATTCGAAACTTTAGGAGGAGATCTGGATTATCACAGAGTGGATGCGTTAATTATTCATCAGTTCAGATCAAAATTAGGATATACGAACATCAAACTTTTCGGAGGAATTTCTTCAGGAAATGCACCGATCTGGAAAAACTTTGAAATCGCAGGACAAACCGATGCGAACAGAGACAAATGGACTTCGAGCATTACGACACCTTCCAATCTGGGATTTGCAACCATGCCTTCGGGAACATTTTTTACCGATAAATTTGCAGCCTTCAAGATATCCCAGTCTCTTCCTTTCAGGTTTAAAACTTTCGGATCAAGATATTCCAGTATCGAACTCGAATATCAGGCGGCGATCGGAAACATGAAAAACAGACAGGATCATCAGTTCCAGTTTCAGGTGCTGGATCATTATTATCAGGAAGCCGGAGTTATCTGGAACCGTTTTCTGGGAAGAAACTTTGGGGTAGGATTTTCTTACCGTTTAGGATATTATCAGACTTCAGAATTTAAGGATAACTTTGCAATCAAACTGAGATTTAACCTGTTAAACTAAGCCGTATTTTTAAATAATTATCTGCAAAATAGAAACAGAAGCTTTCGGGTTTCTGTTTTTTTATTATCTTTCTGAAAAAATAACCATGAAACATATGCTTACTGAGTGTTTCTCTGCAATATTAATTTCTTCTAATACAAAAAGAATCCCGTCCTTTGATTGAAGATAGGGAGTTTGAGCCTTATTTTTTAAAAGATATTTCCAAAGAATGATCCCATTAATATCAATTAACAAAACTTTTGCGGGACAATAAATATTAGTAATTTTGGCAAGGTTTTCTATGAAAAGGATTTTACTGTTTCTATGTTTTTCAATCTGTATTTTTGGTTTTTCACAATCGAAAGTTACTTCTATTGAAACCGTTATCATCGAAGACAAAAGTGATCCGAGAGCACTGGAAATCCTTAATAAAGTGAATCAGTATTTCCATGAGAACTCTCCCAAAACGCTGGATTCCTACTATTACAAATCTTACGAAAAAATTTCTCTCGATATCGACGAAGACAGTATTTCTCAGTACAACAAATTCTTCGAAGAAACCGGAATGTTCAAAAAAAAGCGGGAAAAAGATTCTTTAAACAACATTACCGCGCGAAAAATATTCTCGAAAAGCAAACTGTTTCTCTGGGAAAGAGCGCAGGAATTTCTGTATTCTAAAAAATACGGTGAGAAGATCAATATTCTGGATAACAGAATTTCCGGTCTCAAACAGCCTATTTATGAAATGATCGCGCTTCAGCAGAGCAACAGAGACAAAATCCCGGATCAGATTAAAAAAGAAAACCGAGGACTGTACCGTTTCTTTCTTACCGATACCATTGAAATAGACGGAAGAAAAAACTTCGTCATCCGTTTCCGGGAAGTGAATTACAAAAAGCCCGATAAAAAAAGAAAATACAACGGTGCTATTTATGTAGATACCGAAACCTACGGCGTAAAAAAAATTGAAAATTTCAGCAAGAATAAAAACGACGGAATTATTACCAGTTCGTGGATTTTTTTCAACAACAAATGGTTTCTGGCATATGAAACCGTAAAGCTGAAAATGAGTGATATGCAGATGGAAAATGAAAATGCTGAAGAAAAAACCGATAGGAAAAGTAAAAAAACTTTCGGAACCTACGCTTTTCTCACATCGCGGTATTTTGATTATCATTCCCCTGCGGAAAATAATCAAAATGACTTTAAAGGCTACACTTTTTCAGTAAAAAATATTGACGGAAAAACTTTAGACCAATACAGAACCGATCCTCTTACCGAAAGAGAAAAAAACACCTATAAAACGATCGACAGTCTTGGAAAAATCTATAATATCGACCGTAAGGCAAGAGTTTTGGGCGGTCTGTTTCTTAACGGACAGATTAAAGTAGGTGTCGTTGATTTTGCAGTGGATGAAATCGTCAATTACAATCTTTATGAAGGTTTCAGAGTTGGATTAAAAGCAAAACTTAATGAAAATTTCAATCCGTATTTTTCTCCGGATTACCTTTTTGCTTACGGTTTTAAGGATGATAAATGGAAATACAGGATTGGTCTTGATATCAAAACAACGTTGGAAAAAGACTCGTATTTCCGGTTGGATTATTATGATGATGTGACGGCTTCCGGTGAATTTTACAGAAGACTCTGGAGCTTTAAAATGAGAACGGCAAACTATGGAAATAACCTGAACAACGACCGTTATTACCGTTACAAAGGAGCTTCTGTGTCTTACCTGAATGATGTTACCAATGGATTAACACTGGTTTTTGCCGCACGCAGAAATCTGGAAGAAGCGATGTTCGATTATTCTTTCCGTGGAAGAGGTCCTTCTTTTGATAATTTTAATACCCTATTTACACTAAAATATTCCCCAAATTCTACGAACATTATGACGCCGCAGGGAAAATCGCTGATCGATCAGAAATATCCCGAACTGTACTTTAATTATGAACAGAGCTACAAAATTTTTGGCGGAGATTTCAATTATACCCGATTTGATGCGCTTTTAATTCATAACTTTAAAACCATGTTTGGAACCACCGGCTTCAGACTCTACGGCGGAATGGTTTTCGGAGAGGCTCCAATCTGGAAAAATTTCACCATGAATGGGCTTGCTTCTTCCAGAAAAGATTTTAATTTCAACCTGACTTCTTTCCTCGGATTTGCAACTCTGGAAGGCGGAAAATATTACAATGACCGGTTTATTGCGTATTATTTCACGCATAAAATTCCTTGGTATTTTAAAAGTTTTGGGCAGAATATTTCAAGTTTCGACTTTGTGTTAAGAGGAACAACGGGAAATATGAAACATCCGGATTATCATCAGTTCAGATTCCGTCCTTTGGATCATCTTTATCAGGAAGTCGGTCTGGAATGGAATAATTTTCTTTCTACCTACTTTAATCTGGGATTATTTTACAGGGTTGGATATTACACCACTCCTAATTTTAAACAAAATTTTGCAATTCAGTTTAAATTAAAGATTCTGGATTTTTAAAAAATGAAACCGTTAAATAAAAGATAATGCAGAAAATCGAAATAAAAGCAGATCAGTTTTTCGAGTTATTAAAATTAAAAGATACCTCGATGTGGGAAATCTTTACCCAAATGATCGATGGAAACGAAAAGGAAATCATCTTTCTGGATAACGAAAATAAAATCCTCTTCAATTATATTCTTCCTTCCACACCGGAAAAAATGGAAGAAGACCGAAAAGAATTTTCAAAACAGTTTGCAGATAAGCTTGCGAATCTGAATTAAACTTTTAGACACGTATTTCTTCTTATTTAAAGTTTAACCTCAACTTAAACTTCATTTTTTGTTTATTTTGTGTTAAATTTTAAAAGTGTAATCAAATCATTAAAAAATTCAAGATGAAAAATTACCTATTATCTGCAATCAGTGTATTTATTTTTGGGACTTTTACCGCTCAATCCTATCAAAAACCTCTGGTTTCTGCTATTAAAGAAGGCGATCTTCGCAAGGATATGTATGATCTTGCAGCCGATCAGTTTCTGGGTCGAGAAGCAGGAACTTTAGATGAGCTTAAAGTATCAATGTGGCTTGCTGACAGAGCCAAGGAAGCGGGAATGAAACCAGCCGGAGACAACGGAACTTTCTTTCAGTTTTTTGATATGTACAGACATCAGGTAATTCCGCAGAGCAGTCTGAAAATTGGTGACAATTCTTTAAAATTATGGAAAGATTTTCTTGTTGCGGAACCCGTAAATGCAGACATTGATTCTGAAATTGTTTATGCCGGAAATGCCGAACCTGAAGATTTATCAAAATTAAATATTAAAGATAAAATTCTCGCCGTAAATGCATCTGATAAGAATATTGAAAAGGAAATGACGCTTTTCGTAAGAAGATATCCCGGTTTTGTAAGAACAAAATACTATAACAAAGCATCTGAACTGGGAGCAAAAGGAATCATCTTCATTACAGACGAAACATCGGATAAAAGCTGGGTTGAAGTTTTACCGCAAATGACCAGAGGTTCTTACGGAGTTGAAGGTTTAAGAGAAAGTGTAACGAATAATATTCCGGTTTTATGGATTAAAAGAGAAAATTCTGACTGGGTAAAAAACAATCCTAAAATTTCGCTGCACCTCATCACAGAAACGTATAAATATCCTTCCGTAAACATCATCGGAAAAATAGACGGTACAGATTCTAAACTTAAAAACAAATATGTCTTAATCAGCGGACATCAGGATCACGACGGAATAAGACATCCTGTAAAAAACGATACAATCTATAACGGCGCAGATGATAACGCAAGTACCTGTGTTGCAATGTTGGCAATGGCAAGAGCCTATAAAAAACAGCCTTCAAAACGCAGTATTCTCTTTGTTTTTCATGGTGCTGAAGAACGAGGTTTATTGGGTTCGAGATGGCATGCAGCGCATCCTGTTGTGCCAAAAGAAAATATTGTTGCCGTTCTCAATGGTGATATGATCGGGAGAAATGATAATAATGAAGCTGCGCTTCTGGGAGGAAATTCGCCTCACAAAAATTCTGAAGAATTGGTGAAAATGGCTGAAGATGCCAATAATGAGAGTACGAAATTCAGATATCTGAAAGATTGGGATTCGCCGAAGCATGCAGAATATTTTTATTTCAGAAGCGATCATTTACCCTATGCAAAAGCAGGAATTCCTGCAATATTTTTCACGAGTGTTCTGCACGATCAGTATCACACGCCGCAAGATGAATCGGAAAACATTAATTACAAAAAGCTGTATAAAATGACGGAATGGATGTACCGAACTTCATGGAAAGCAGCCAATGAAACCGAACGTCCGAAAGTGATTTCTAATTTTACACTGGAAAGATAAATTTAGTGACATAAAAAAGCTGTCTCAAAAGTCAGTTTTTTGACTTTTGAGACAGCTTTTTTGTTTTTTAATCATGAAAATCCGACGATTCGGACTATTTAATTTCTCAAAAATCTATTTAAAGTTTTCTTAGCTTCCAAAACATCATGAACTCTCAAAATTTTTGCGCCCTGCTGCAAAACTTTCAGATGGAGTTTTTGAGTTTCTTCATTAATGTCCAAAGGAGATTTTCCTAAAGGTTTATAAATGAAAGATTTTCTTGAAATACCGATCAGTAAAGGGAATTTTCCGAATCCTAAATACTGTACTTCGTCAATCATTTTCATTTGATCTTCCACTGTTTTACCAAATCCAAAGCCGGGATCAAGGATCAGATCTTTCACTCCTAACTTTAGCAATTCTGCCGTTTTTTCTGAGAAATATCGATTTTCTGAAAGAATAATATCTTCAAATTGTATCTTATCGTGCATCGTCTCATAAGTAGGATTTACGTGCATCAAAATGTACGGCAGCTTTGTTTCTGCAACAGTTTCAAACATTTTATCATCAAACTGACCGCCGGAAATATCATTGATCAGATCAATGCCCTCATTAAAACCAAATTTTACGGTTCCGGAATAAAATGTATCCAAAGAGATCAAAGCTTCCGGAAATTCCTTTTTAATTAGAGAAATGATATTTCCGATTCGTCGGATTTCCTCTTCAGAAGTCAGAAATTCGGCATTCGGTCTTGTGGATTGCGGTCCGATGTCGATGATTTCAGCACCATCTTTCAGCATTTTTTCAGTCTGTTCCAGCGCAGATTTTTCATTGTTAAATTTTCCGCCGTCTGAAAAAGAATCCGGAGTGAGATTGAGAATTCCCATGATTTTCGGGGCTGATAAATCTATTAATCTTCCATTGCAGTTGATGGAGTGAAAGTGTTCAAAGGTTTGAGTGTTGGAGAATGACAGAGCTGGGAAGACGGATGGTTTATGAGTAAACATTTTGGAATTACGAATTGAGTTTATTCTACAAAAATAACATAAAAAAGAAATGCATAAATCTGAAAATATCATTTAAATGCCCATTAACTGCGCCACACATAAACGCTCTCCCTCAAACTCATAAACGCTCTCACCCAAAAACGCCCAAACTCTCCTATTCCGAACCCCTCCAACACACAAAAATTCGTATATTTGGAAGATTAAGAGAATTTATGTCAGAAACATCAGTACAGTTCGGGAAAGTTATCAGTCAGTGCCGCGAATTATTCAGCAAAAAATTACAGGATTACGGCGCAGCTTGGAGGGTTTTAAGACCAAGCTCAATTACGGATCAGATTTACATTAAAGTCAACAGAATCCGTACGTTACAAATGACTGACAAAAAAATGGTGGACGAAAGTGAAGAGGATGAATTTATTGCCATTGTGAACTACTCCATTATCGGACTGATTCAGCTTGAAAAAGGTTTCTCCAACGATTTTAATGAAAATAAAGAAGAGATTTTAGAGCTTTACAATCATTATGCAGCCGAAGCACAGCAATTAATGGAAAGAAAAAACCATGATTACGGTGAAGCCTGGAGAGATATGAGAGTTTCCTCCATAACAGATCTCATTTATCAGAAAGTTTTGAGAACCAAGCAAATTGAAGATAATCAAGGAGTTACTATCGTTTCCGAAGGATTGGACGCTAATTATTTTGATATGCTGAATTATGCGGTTTTCTGCCTGATCAAATTTTCTGAAAAAGCAACCCATGTAGAATAAAAAAACAAATTAATTATGATAAAAGGTTTATTACGATTCCTACTTGCGATTATTTTCATCCTTTCAGGGTTTGTAAAAGCGGTTGATCTGGTTGGTTTTTCTTTCAAAATGGAAGAATACTTTGCCCCGAATGTTTTTAATATGCCGTTTTTCGAGAAATTTGCACTGCCGCTTTCCATATTTGTAGTGGTTTTGGAACTTCTTCTGGGCTTTATGCTTTTAATTAAACTGAAACTTAAATTCACGCTTTCTGCATTAATTGCACTTTGTATTTTCTTTGGTTTCCTTACCTTTTATTCTGCCTATTACAATGTGGTAACAGATTGCGGATGTTTCGGGGATGCCATTAAATTTACGCCTTGGCAGAGTTTTATTAAAGATATTGTGCTTTTAATCGGGTTAATTGCTGTTTTCATTCTTTACAGAAAAGAATTTAAGAAAAAAGATGCGTACAGCTACAGTGCAAAAAAAGAGACAGGAAATAAATTCAAATATATTCTTCTGGGCGTTTTTTCTGTTGCGATGATTGTGGTGGGTGCTTATGGAATTATTCATGAACCTGTTATCGATTTCCGTGATTATAAAATCGGAACCGATCTGAAAACGGAAAAAATTAAGATTGCTAAAAATCCTTTTCAGTATAAAACGTTTTACTCCCTGAAAAACTCTAAAACAGGAGAAGTTATAAAAGTGAATCAGGATGATTATATCAAAAAAACAGAATATTGGGCAGAAGGATCGCCCTGGAAAATAGAAGACGGAAAAAATGAATCTGTTCTGGTAAAAGAAGGCTACAAATCTGAAATTGCAAAATTCAAGCTTGAAGATACATCAGGAACAGATCTTACTCAGCAGATTATCAATACTCCGAAAGCTATTTTAATTTTCACGTACTATCCGCAAAATGTTTCTCCGGAAGTTATTAAACAGCTTGAAGCTAAAGTAAAAACTCAGGGTACAACTGCTGTTTATGGGGTTTCAACGCTTCCGAATACTTTTAAAACCATTAAAAATTTGATGATGGATGCTACAGCAATTAAAACCATCGCAAGAAGCAATCCTTTTGTACTGGTTTTGGAAAACGGAAAAATTGTTGACAAACAGCCTGCAAAAGATTATCTGAAATAAAAAAACACTAAAATTTAAACTATATCAATGCAAAAGTCTAACAAACCCATTGCCGGTTATCATTTATTGATGATTCTTTCTTCTGTAGACGGAGAATTTGCTCCGGAAGAAGGAATGCTTGTTCAGCAATATTTAGCCGATGAATTTCCTTTTAAAATGAATCTTGATAATGAGCTTGAAACCATTGCCCTGCTTCAGCCGGAAGAATGGAAAGATCATTTTGAATTTCACGCGCGTTGTTTCTACGACGATTCTACGGAGGAAGAAAGAACAAGTTTCATTCAGTTTGCGAAAACGCTGATTAAGGCGGATAATAAAGTGACGGATGAAGAGCATACTTTTTATACACTTTTGAAAAATCTTTGGAATATTAATCGATAATTGAGTCATTAAAAGTTAGAAATTCGTTTCTGACTTTTAGTTTTTAACTTTAAAATAAAAGAAACTATGAGAAGAAAAATAGTTGCAGGAAACTGGAAAATGAACAAAAATGTAATTGATGCCCAACAATTAATGGTTCAGTTACTAAGCTATAAAAACAATAATACTACGAACTGCGAAGTATGGATCGCTCCTCCGTCTCTGTATCTGATGATGGCAAAAGATGTTTTTGAAAAGGATGAAATCGGTGTTTTCGCACAGGATATCAGCGAACATGAAAACGGAGCGTACACAGGAGAAATTTCTGTGGATATGCTTGAATCCATTGATGCAACAGGTTCTTTAATCGGACATTCTGAAAGAAGACAATATCACGGAGAAACAGATTCTCACTGCAACAGAAAGGTAAAATTAGCTTTGGATAAAGGTTTGATTCCTGTTTACTGTAACGGAGAAACTTTGGAACAGAGAAAAGCAGGACAGCATTTTGAAGTGGTAAAAAATCAGACTGAAGTAGCTCTTTTCACACTTTCAGCAGAGGAAATTAAAAAAGTAGTGATCGCTTACGAACCGGTTTGGGCAATCGGAACTGGAGAAACTGCGACGCCGGAACAAGCACAGGAAATTCATGCTCACATCAGAAGTATTATCGCTGCAAAATACGGACAGGAAGTTGCTGATGAAGTTTCTATTCTTTACGGAGGTTCTGTAAAACCGGATAATGCGAAGGAAATATTCTCTCAGCCGGATATCGATGGAGGTCTGATTGGTGGAGCCGCTTTAAAACTGGAAGATTTTTCTAAAATTATTGAGGCTTTCAACTAATAGCGAGTAAAGCTGTGAAAAAATTTATACTGCTGTTTCTGGGAATATTGTTGTTTGATATTCTTTATGTATTTATCTACGACCAGTTTTTCATCGGTATAAAACCTGAATTTTTGCAGTATCCATTGTCGATAATTAAAGTTTTGGTGAATTCACCCGCAGTATTATTTGATAAGCTTTTGCCTTTTTATGCGTCAATACCAATATATAAGATGTTTCTGATATTTTTTGGAAATATTTTAGTACAGACATTTTTGATTTACAGGATGTTCTTTAAAAAGAGAAGATCTACAGAAAATGAAAAATAAAATTCGGCGGCATCTTCGATGCCGCCGGATCTTTTATAATCAGAGTTTGTAAAATTAAAGTTTGTGCTTTTATATTTTAGATGGTCTGCTCTTCATGCTTTCCTTCTTTGATCTCCTCGATCATCTTTGAATTAAAGGCAGGAAGGTCTTTCGGAGTACGGCTTGTGACTAAACCATGATCTACCACAACTTCGCTGTCTTCCCAATTCGCTCCCGCATTTTTAAGATCTTTACTGATTGAATCCACCGACGTCATTTTTCTTCCTTCAACTACTTCGGCGTTGATGAGAATCTGTGATCCATGACAAATAGCTGCAACGGGTTTGTGCTGCTGGAAAAAATCTCTTACGAAAGATAAAGCAGTTTCATTGGTTCTTAACTGATCGGGATTGATCAAGCCTCCCGGTAAAACCAATGCATCATAGTCTGAAGCATTAGCCTCATCCAGCGTTTTATCGACATTATATTCTTGTCCCCAGTCTTTTTCTGCCCATGCTTTAATGGTTCCGGATTCCGGACTGATGATGTGGGCTGTCCAACCTTGCTGTTCCAAATGTTCTTTTGGAGATTTCAATT
The DNA here is from genome assembly GCF_014218915.1 of Chryseobacterium sp. C2(2020). Taxonomy (NCBI): domain Bacteria; kingdom Pseudomonadati; phylum Bacteroidota; class Flavobacteriia; order Flavobacteriales; family Weeksellaceae; genus Chryseobacterium; species Chryseobacterium sp. C2(2020). The sequence continues at coordinate 77,739 of NZ_JACLCT010000006.1, read as the reverse complement.
CGCTTTCTTCAAATCCGTGTGTTGCTAAAATTGCAATTTTCTTTGACATAATTTTTATGATTTAAGTGTTGTACTCATCATCTTGAAAAAATGATACCGTTTTTGCCCTTACATTTTATAAAATTTGTTAAAGTATTTATTTCCGATCTAAAAATTACTTTTATTACTATTGATGTTAAAATTTATAAATCTGACTTTTATCCTAGCCCGGATTGCAGCAATTGTCTGAGCTCGTTTCTAATATTTCAGGGTTGCGGCGGCTTCGCCGCCGCAACCCTGAAATATTAGAAACAGCGAGTGCGGAAAGCCGGAAAAAGCTCCTAAAAAAATTCATAAAAGTTTCAGGTCTCCATAAAAAAAACGCACCAAAATCAATTGATGCGTCTTCTTATTATTTTTACAAAATTTATTTTTTGTCTTTGGATCTCTGTAAAACTTCGTCTACCATTCCGTATCCTTTTGCTTCTTCGGAAGTCATCCAGTAATCTCTGTCGGAAGCTTTTTCTACCCAGTCATAAGTCTGTCCTGAGTGCTCAGAAATGATCTCGTAAAGCTCTTTTTTAAGCTTTAACATCTCTCTTAAATTGATCTCCATATCAGAAGCCACCCCTTGCGCACCTCCCGAAGGTTGGTGAATCATTACTCTTGAATGCTTTAAAGCAGAACGTTTTCCGCTTTCTCCGGCAACCAAAAGAACCGCTCCCATTGAAGCTGCAATACCTGTACAGATTGTTGCTACATCAGGCTTAATGATCTGCATCGTGTCGTAAATTCCTAAACCGGCGTAAACACTTCCACCCGGAGAATTGATATAAATCTGAATATCTTTTGAAGGATCTGCACTCTCCAAGAAAAGAAGCTGAGCGGTTACGATATTCGCCACCTGATCATCAATTCCTGTTCCTAAGAAAATAATTCTGTCCATCATCAAACGGGAGAAAACATCCATTTGTGCAACATTTAATCTTCTCTCCTCCATGATGTACGGCGTAAGACCTGTAGGACCATACATTCCCATATACTGATCGGTTGCCAAACCGTTATTTCCCAGATGTTTTACAGAGAAATCTCTGAATTCTTTTTTAATGTCCATATGCTTGTTTTGTGTATTACATTTTACGAGGTTGAATTTACAACTTTTATTCCTAAAATTTTATAAGACTTTTTGTCATAAAGTTTCAATAATTAACAGATCATTTCCTCTTATCTGTCAGTATAAATACCAGTAATTGCAGAATAATTTAAAATTTTAGCCAATTCTTTTGAAACCATCGTGAGCATCTGAATTTTCTTAAGCTGTTCAAAATATTTAGATTCATCGGATTCTGCATATTCTGCCAATTCTCCTTTTGCTTTTGATATCAGGAAATTAACATATCTGAATTTATGAATCAGAATATCTCCTGCCACCTGCTCCGGAATTTTATCCCCGTAATTGGGTGAAAAAATATTTCTTGTGGTCCAGTCGTTCAGCTCACTGTAAATATTCATGGAATTGACGGCTGCCTTACTCAATTCTTCATCCATTAATCCGAAAAAGAAATTTCCTTTTCGGAGTTCCTCTTTTTCAATTCCTTCTTTTATATACTCTACGATTCGTTTGTTCAGTTCCACCTGGAATTCGTAGTTGTCTTCTTCAAAATGGTGAAGAATTTCTTCAATCACCGTAATATCATATTGCTGCTGATCCGGCGCGGTTCTGTGAAGAACAACATCTCCGTAATTGAGCATATGATTGATAAGGTCATTTTCAAGTTTCGTCACATTAAAAAGTACCGGATCAATATAATCTCTCGGATCATTTACTACTTCAAGCTTTGCAGGTTGTTGCGCTTCCGTTTTAATCTGCGCTTTATGGGTCTGATTTTGGGTGATCTGTTTCTGAACATCCAGCTCATTAAAAAGACTTTGCTCAGAAAGTCCGAATTTTGTAGAGACCTGCTTCAGATACACTTCCCTTTTCAAAGCATTCTGAACAAAGGAAACCGACTTCACAATGTCTCTGATGGCCTCAGCTTTCTTAATCGGATCGTCCCCAATTTCCTTGAAAAGAATTTCAGCTTTAAAATCAATAAAATCCATCGCTTCATTTTCGATGAATTTTTCCACATATTCCTGCGGATGTTTTCTGGCGAAAGAATCGGGATCGTCTCCGTCCGGAAACAGCATCACCCGAATATTCATTCCTTCCGTCAAAAGCATATCAATACTTCTGAAACTGGCTTTGATTCCTGCATTATCCCCGTCAAAAAGAATGGTTACATTCTCCGTTAATCTTTTGATAAGCTTAATCTGCTCCGTCGTTAAAGAAGTTCCGGAACTTGCTACCACATTTTCGATTCCCGACATGTGAAGCGAAATAACGTCCATATAACCTTCCACCAAAAGACAGACATTCTTACGCGAAATTGCCTGCTTGCTTTGGTTTAAACCATAAAGAACATTGGATTTATGATAAATTTCCGTTTCCGGTGAGTTGAGATATTTGGCTGTCTTTACGTTATTTTTAAGAATTCTGGCTCCAAAACCTAAAACCCTGCCCGAAAAACTGTGGATCGGAAAGATTACTCTTTCACGGAAACGGTCGATTCCGGCGGGAGAATTTTCAGGGAAAATTGAAAGACCCGATTTCTCCAGAATTTCTTTTGAATAGCCTTTTTCTAAAGCATATTCTGTAAAGGCATTCTTTTTTTCAGGCGAATAGCCGAGCTGGAATTTTTTAATGATATCATCACGAAGTTCACGCTCTTTAAAATAAGAAAGACCGATTGATCTCCCCTCTTCCACTTCCCAAAGAAAATTCTGAAAAAAATCGTTCGCTACTTCATGGATTTTATACAGCAGATCTCTTTCCGACTGTGCATTTTTTGCTTCTTCGGAAAAATCTTTCTGATCTTCCTCAATTTCAATTCCGTATTTTTTTGCCGCGTGGCGAAGTGCTTCAGGATACGTAAAATTTTCGATTTCCATTAAGAAAGAGATCGCTGTCCCTCCTTTTCCGGTGGAGAAATCTTTCCAGATCTGTTTGCTTGCCGAAACAACGAAACTCGGTGTTTTCTCGTCATGAAAAGGACTTAATCCCTTGAAATTAGACCCTGCTCTTTTGAGCTGCACATATTCTCCCACAATCTCCTCAACGCGGATTGTAGAAAAAATCTTATCGATGGTCTGTTTGGAAATCATGCTGCAAAAATATACAAAAATTATATTCTTTCTATAATAGGATTGTAAAGAAGATTTTTATTAGCCCACATAATTTATTGATTTAAAACAATTTAATTTATTTATTTTTGAATCAAACTATAACGACATTCTTTATTTATGAAATATTTCAGAAGATTTTTTATTATAACTGTTACTATTTTCATTGTATTCCTTTTGTATCTAGAGTTTGGAGGAATGTTCATCTTAAAGACCAACGACAAAAGAACAATCACATTCTACATCAGAAGCAGCGAAAAAATTCCTAATAACTTTTCAAATTTTTATAATACCGTTTATCCGAATTCGTTATCCGCAAATTCATGGAGTTACATGTTTGATATATTAACTAATCCACAAGCTCCTCGAAAAGAATGCCCATGTAATCAAATGTCTTACAAGATTTTACCAACTTTAGAAATTAAGCATACAAAAAGAATAAATTATTTCATGAATCAGTTTATTGTAGCAAGATTTATTGAAAACAGATTTAGCCAGAAAGAATGTCTTCAATTTAATTTCAGCAGTTTTAATTTCTTAGAAAACAGAAAAGGTTTATCTGAAGTTTCCCAGTCTCTTTTTAAAAAGGATGCCGAAGATCTGAAACCCATGGAAATGGCTGAAATTTTAGCATTATACGAAGCTCCTCTAAAACACAACCGGTCTAGAAATCCTCAAAAAGCAAAGGAAAGGACAGAACATTTTTATCATGTTTATCTCAATAATTCTAAAATAAAGAATTAAATTTTTTACCGTAATTAATTATCTTTGTTTTAAAAATATGCAATTCACGATTCAACATATGGAAGACTGGCAGAATATTGCCGAAACCGTCATTTCAAAATTAGAGCATAACATTTTACTTTTAAAAGGAAATCTGGGCGCCGGAAAAACAACTTTTACCCAGTTTCTACTTAAAAATCTGGGAAGTACAGATGAAGTAAACTCTCCTACCTATTCCATCGTTAACGAATACAACACTCCGAAAGGAAAAGTTTATCATTTCGATTTATACCGCTTAAAAAACATTGAAGAAGTCTACGATATTGGCATTGAAGAATATCTTGATAACGCTTTTCTTTGCATTATTGAATGGCCGGAAGTCTACGAAGAAGATCTTTACGGTCTCAAATACCACGAAATGAGCATCATTAATACCGGAGAAAACAGAGAAATTTCATTCGAGTAAATATTATGTATCTTTGCTCCTGAATTTGAATGTAAAATAACGATCTGTAAGAACCTAATTATTTAAAAGGATGAGTACTACAAACATTTTTACTCCTTTTACCGAAGAGGAACTGATGCCGAAAGAAGAAAAGCTGGAGGTCATTAAAAAAGGAAAACAATTCAGCATAGGAATTCCGAAGGAAACTTCCCTGAATGAAAGAAGAGCTTGCATAACGCCCGATGCGGTGCAGGTTTTGGTAGAAAGTGGTCATGAAATTATCATAGAATCCGGAGCCGGACAAGGTTCGTTCTTTACAGATCTTCAATATTCTGAATCGGGAGCCAGAATTACAAATGATCCTAAAGAAGCTTTCGGACAGGATTTAATTTTAAAAGTGAATCCGCCAACAGAAGAGGAAATTGAGTATATGAAACCGAATACCTATCTTGTATCGGCACTTCAGATCAATTTGAGAGATAAAGATTATTTCTTAAAACTGGCAGAGAAAAAAGTAAATGCCATTGCATTCGAGTTCATTGTAGATGAATACAAACAATTAGCTTTAGTAAGATTGGTCGGCGAAATTGCAGGAACGGTTTCCATTCTTTATGCTTCCGAGCTTTTAGCTTTATCCAACGGCTTAATGTTGGGCGGAATTACAGGAGTAAGACCCGCTGAAGTGGTTATTTTGGGAGCAGGAATCGTTGGAGAATTTGCAACAAAAGCAGCCATCGGTTTAGGCGCAAGTGTAAGAGTTTTCGATAATTCCCTTTCAAAATTAAGACGACTTCATACTTTGGTCGACAGCAGAGTTCCGACTTCCATTATCGATCCGAAAGAGCTGAAAAAAGCGTTAAGAAGAGCCGATGTGGTGATCGGAGCCCTTCCAAGACTTAATATGACACCCATCGTTACCGAAGATATGGTAATGAAAATGAAAAAAGGAAGCGTTATTATCGATATTACCATCGACAACGGAAAAGTAATCGAGACTTCCGAACTTACCACCATGGAAGATCCATACATCATTAAGCACGGCGTAATCCACTGCGGACTTCCGAACCTAACCTCAAGAATGCCGAGAACCACCACAAAAGCGATCTCCAATTTCTTCCTTTCCTATATTTTAAATTACGACGAAGAAGGCGGCTTCGAAAATATGCTGGTTCGCAAAAACGAAATGAAACAGAGTCTTTATATGTACAAAGGCAGACACACGAAAAAAATCATCTGCGACCGTTTCGGACTTACTTATCACGATATCAATCTTTTAATTTTCTAATGAAAAAACTGAAATTCTATGCAATCGGTCTTGTACCGGGATGTATTATTGTATTTTTTATCTTAAACAAAAAAGGCGCAAGCTGCAGCGGTTATCTTCCCAACAGCCGCGTTATTGCAGAAACCCTGTCTAAAGATTTTAAATATTCTGAAACAGCAAAAGCAGAAATGGCGACATTAAAAGTTGATGAAAAATTTCTGAAAGACAGTATCATCACCAAAGGAAAGATTGATTTCGACAGAAGCCACGCACAGAAAAAACCCTGTCCTGATTATCTTCTCACCTATCCCGAAGAAAAACCAACTTTCGAAATTACTTTCGAAAAATGCGAGGAAAATGTAACAGTGAATTCTTTGAAGAAACTGAAATAAATTATCAGTCCGCTTTGCGAAGCATTTATGCCTTTGCTCCTTTTGAAGTTAGAATTATCTTTATTAAAACTTTGCGTTTAAATAAAAAATAAAGATGCTTCGACAAGCTCAGCATGACATGTCACAAATACCGAGTTTTGGTTTAAAATAGAAATAAAAAGAAGTAAATAAATTTTCAATCCATGGAAGGCAATTACTACATGATTCATGATTATTGGATATTCATCGGAGTATTTGCGGTTTTCTTTTTTTTAACGGTAAGCATTTATTTATTCAGCCAAAATCAGAAATTTAAAGTAAAAAATGCCAAGCTTTCGACTGCCAATAAAATGATTCAGGAAAGACTGAATGAAGTACAGCTTGAACACATCGGAACAAAACTGAATCCACATTTATTTAAAAATATCCTGAATTCGGTGCAGTCTCACGCCTATCAGACGTATATGTCGCTCGATAAGCTCGCGAATGTTTTGGACTATATTTTATACGAAAGCAACAATAAATTCGTAAGCCCGAAAGAAGAATTAAATTTTGCCTTAAGCTTAATTGAGATCAACAAAATTAAAGTAAATCCTCTTTTTGATTTCAGAATTAAATCGAAAATAAACAAATCGGATGAAATCTACGAAGAAAAAGTTTTTGCCCCTCTTCTTTCGGTAGATCTGATTGAAAATGCCTTTAAACATACCGATTTCCTTGCTTCAGACTCTTTTATTTCAATCCAGATGGAACTGGAAGAAAGAGTTTTCACGATGAAAGTAAGCAATAAAGCTTCTCTGAAAAATGTTCTCGAAAAGGAAAAAAGCGGCTTCGGAAGCCAGTCTCTGGATCAAAGGCTGAAAATGATCTACAATACGTTTTACACGCTTCAGAAAAGTTCAAAAAACGGTATATTCACGGCAGAATTAACAATCAATTTAGGAGATTTTTATGATAAAATGCGTTATTCTTGACGATGAATTACTGGCAATCAGCTATTTAAAACTTCTATGCGAACAGATTGAAAATGTAGAAGTTGTAAAAGCATTTAATGATCCTAAAATTTTTCTGAACGAAATTGAAAATATCGACTGTAACGTCTGCATTTTAGACATCGAAATGCCCGGAATGAGCGGATTGCAAATTGCAGAAGCCATTTCAGGCTCAAAAAAAATCATCTTTACCACCGCTTACAAAGAATACGCAGCCGAAGCATTTGATTTAAATGTGGTTGATTACGTTCGAAAACCCATCAAAAAAGAAAGGTTAGTACAGGCCTTCGAAAAAGCGGCAGAATTGCTCCGGAAAACCCATAAAAAAGATTTTATCGAATGGAATACCAACATCGGTAAAACCGTAATTTTTACAGACCAGATTGCCTACATCAAAACTTCGGAAATCGACAGTCGGGATAAGGAAATCCTTCTTAAGGACGGAACCAATATTGTTCTAAAAAATCTGAATTTCAAAAATCTTCTGGAAATGCTTCCCGCAAAAGATTTTGCGCAGGTCAATAAAAAAGAAGTTATTGCTTTATCTGCCATCAAAATATTCTCCACCAACGAAATTATTACTACTGTTTCTCTGGGAAATGACCGCTTTTTAAAGCTTCAGATCGGGGAAACCTACAGGAAATCTCTTTCCGATTTATTGGGACATTAGATTTCACTGCAAAATTCTTTCTTTTCATTACATTTGATTAAAAATCATCTTTTTTTTCCGATTTTCTTAGCAATTTTGTCTAAAATTTGGAATCATGAATTGGGGAAAATACAGAAACATTATCTTTTATATTTCCACCATTATTGTTTTTTCATCACTGATGTACTTTTTCATCATTGAAGGACAGACGTTGGAAATCGGAGAAAAGATCATTACAAAAACAAACAACAGTTCCAGTTGGGACAATTTTTTAGAATCATTCAAGACCAATCTTCACCATCCTTTAGCTTTATTACTGGCGCAAATCGTTACGATTATTCTTGTTGCAAGACTTTTCGGCTGGATTTGTATGAAGATCAAGCAGCCTTCCGTGATCGGTGAAATGATCGCAGGAATTGTTCTGGGACCTTCCCTTGTAGGAATGTACTTCCCGGAATTTTCGGCGTTTCTTTTCCCGAAAGAATCTTTAGGAAATCTTCAGTTTTTAAGCCAGATCGGACTTATTCTTTTCATGTACATTGTGGGAATGGAACTGGATCTAAGTGTTTTAAGAAAAAAAGCACACGATGCGGTGGTCATCAGTCATGCAAGTATTATTATCCCTTTTGCATTGGGAATTGGTCTGTCTTATTTCATTTATAAAGAATTTGCGCCGGAAGGAATTCAGTTTACCTCATTCGCGCTTTTCATCGCTATTGCCATGAGTATTACCGCTTTTCCCGTTTTAGCAAGAATCGTTCAGGAAAGAAATCTTCAGAAAACCAAATTGGGAACTGTGGTTATTACCTGTGCAGCAGCCGATGATATTACGGCATGGTGTATTTTAGCAGCCGTAATTGCTATTGTAAAGGCCGGATCGTTTGAAAGCTCCATTTACGTAATCCTGATGGCAATTGCCTATGTATTTTTCATGATTAAAATTGTAAGACCGTTCCTAAAAAGAATCGGAGACTTACAGGCAGGAAAAAGCACCATCAACAAACCCATGGTTGCGATTTTCTTTTTAACCTTAATTCTTTCGGCTTATGCTACGGAAGTTATTGGGATTCACGCGCTTTTCGGAGCTTTTATGGCAGGAGCGATCATGCCTGAAAATGCAAAATTCAGAACATTGTTTATTGATAAAGTTGAAGATGTGGCATTGGTTCTTCTTCTGCCCCTTTTCTTTGTATTTACAGGACTTCGTACCCAGATCGGATTACTGAATGACAGTCATCTGTGGATTACAGCAGGATTCATCATTTTAACCGCAGTGATCGGAAAATTTGCAGGAAGTGCGTTAACCGCAAAATTTTTAGGCATCAACTGGAAAGAAAGTTTAACGATCGGAGCTTTGATGAACACCAGAGGTTTAATGGAACTTATTGTCCTGAATATCGGTTATGATCTGGGCGTTTTAAGTCCTCAGATATTTGCGATGATGGTAATTATGGCGCTGTTTACAACTTTTATGACGGGACCTGCGCTGGATTTCATCAATTTTCTATTTAAATCTAAAAAAGATGATGAGGAATCTCCGGTAAATGATGCGAAATACAGGGTATTATTATCTTTTGACCATCCTGAATCCGGAAGTACACTGCTGAAACTGGCTCATGATTTCACCCATAAAATGAACGGCAATAAAAGCATTACCGCAATGAATATTGCTCCAGTGAACGAAATGCACGCTTATGATATTAATGAATACGAAAATGAACAGTTTAAAAATGTAATAGAAACTTCCAACGATCTGAATCTTGAAGTCACAACGCTTTTTAAAGCCTCCAATGATATTGAAAACGATCTTACACACATTACCAACAAAGGAAATTACGATCTTCTTCTGATTATGCTCGGAAAATCGATGTATGAGGGAAGTCTGTTGGGGAGACTTTTAGGTTTTACGACGAAGATCATTAATCCGGAAAAACTTTTAAATACGGTAAAAGGGAAAGGAAATATTTTCAACAACTCTCCTTTTGACGATTTTACATTACAGATTCTGGATAAAACCCAGATTCCTGTTGGTATTCTGGTGGAAAAAGAATTTACTTCCGCAGACAAAGTTTTTGTTCCGATCTTTAATTTAAGTGATTTTTATCTGCTTGAATATGCCAAAAGACTCATCAATAACAACAATTCTCAGATTATTATCTTAGATGTTGCAGGACAGATCCGGAATAATATTGAAGTGAAAGAACTCATCCGAAGCATCGAACAGGTTGCGCCCAATCACATCACTTTATACAATGAGAAAAAAATTGAGAAAGAATTTCTGAATTCGCAGGATTTAATGCTCATCAGCAGCAAAAGCTGGAAAAACCTCATCGATACGAAAAGCATATGGTTATCGGATATTCCTTCAACATTGATTATCAGTAATCCTTAATGATTTGAATAGTGAATTTTGTTATGCAAGTCAATTAATTTTATTGTCAATTCGCTTTCCGAGAAATTAAAGCGAGTCCGATCTAAAAGATGAAAAAATATCATGAAAAAATATTCTCTATCTGCTTTGGCAGCATATTCGTTCTTTGATAAAAACATCAATTAATATCTTTTCGGAGATTATTGATCAAAAATTATAATTATGGCTTAAATCAAACTCACTTTAATTAAAAAAACCGTCTCATTTGTGAAACGGTCATATTCATTGTATTGATTTAGAATTTTTTTTGCATTTTTATTAATGCACCCCACTCAGATCAATCTTCTCTTTGCTTTTTCGTTCTTTAATAAATAAGATGAACGGAATACAGACAAGGAAGATTACCCCAAGATAAAGGAAAACATCCATGTAAGAAAGTACGGTTGCCTGTTTCGTTACAGAAAGATCGAGCATTTTGTAGGCGGCGTTCATTGCGGCATCGGGAGTCATTCCTTTTGCGATAAAACTGCCTTTCAGAGCCTGTAACCTTTGCTGTACGGCAAAATCGGTCTGGTCGAGGTGCGAAATAAGATTCACCCTGTATTTCTGGCTCGCATTGGCAATGAATGTGGTGATCCCGGCAATTCCGAAGGAACCTCCAAGCTGTCTCATCATTCCTGTAAATGCAGCTCCCTGTCCGATTTCCTGCCCTTTCAATGTACTTAAGGAAAGCGAGGTGATGGGAATAAACAGTAAACCCAGTCCGGCTCCTCTTACAATCAGCATCCAGAAGAAGGCATCTTTTCCCGTGTCCGGAGTTAATATTTTATATCCCCAGAAACTGTAGATAAAGAAGATAAATAATCCCAGTGAAACCAAAATCTGCTGTTTAGCTCCTTTTGAAAGCAGTCTTCCGATAATCGGCATCATGAAAGCCGTCGTTAAAGCTGCCGGAATCATTAAAGCACCCGACTGAAGTGCCGTCCATCCCAAAATACTCTGGGTATATAAAGGAACGATAAACGTTGAGCCGTACAAACCAAATCCTAAAACAAAGGACATCACGGTTCCGATTCTTAAGTTTCCGTTTTTCAGAACACGGAGTTCAACGATCGGATATTTAAAGGTAAGTTCTCTCCATAGGAAAAGGATAAATCCTAAAACCGCAGCGGCTGTAAAGAAAACGATCATTCCGCTGGCAAACCAGTCTTCTTCATGACCTCTTTCCAGAATAAACTGTAAGGAACCTACGGTAATTGCCAATAATGCAATTCCAATCCAGTCTACATCGGAAATCTTTCGTTTTTCGGCATATTTCGGACTTCTTACAAACTGAAGCGTCATTAAGGTTGCCGCAATCCCGATCGGAATATTGATGTAGAAAATATACGGCCAGCTAAAATTATCCACAATATATCCTCCCAAAGGCGGACCCAATGTAGGACCGATAATTACCCCAAGTCCGTAAATTGCCTGTGCCATACTTCTTTTTTCCACCGGATAAGATTCCGTGATGATGGTTTGTGAAGTTACCAGAAGCGCTCCCCCACCGATTCCCTGCATGAGACGGAAAAATACAAGCTCCCAGATGTTGGTTGCATTTCCGCATAAAAAGGAGAAAACGGTAAATATAATAATGGAAGCCGCAAAATAGTTTCTTCTCCCGAACTGCTGGGAAAGCCAGCTCGTCATCGGAACAATAATTACGTTTCCGATCGCATATGCGGTGATTACCCATCCTACTTCGGAAAGGGTGGCTCCAAGATTTCCCTTCATTTCATTCAGGGCAACGTTTACAATCGTGGAATCCACTATTTCAAGCAAAGCACAAAGAATTGCCGTAATCGTAATGATTACTCTTCGGGCTCCATATTCTACTAATGAATCTTGCATAGTTTTTTTAGTGTTGTATTAAAAATCAAGAGATTTGAGATTCGGAAATATGAACAAGTTTTTACGAACCAACTTTGTTCTCTCATCACGGGGATGAGGTTTCAGAAAAATTTAGCTGATTAAAATTTCATCAAAGTATTTCCAAATCTCTAAATTTCTCAATTTTAAAAAAGTGAATTGTCAATAATCATCCTCTGCATGGTCTTATTTTTACCTCTGCATTTTCCTCTTCATGATCTGTCTTCATTAAACCGGAATTCTGCTGCATCGTTCAGCTTCTTCATTTTAACATCAATTTTCTTCTTCATATCCGGCAACCGCTTCATTTATCGTCTTCATTTCCTGTTTCCTATTCATGATCTTTCTGCATTACACCGGAACCTTCTTCATGGATCAACTTCGTCATTTCCACATCTATCATTGATCTCTCTTCATTATCCGGCATCAGCTTCATCATCGATCTTCAAATTCATTTCATTAAAAAATGACTTCTCCTTCAAAAATTGACAATTCACTTATATATTTTTGAAAAAAGTGAATTGCAGTTATCAATCTTTCATTGTCAATTCTACTACTTCATTACATCTCATAACCGATCTGCTTCTGCATTGCTGACAATTCACTTATTTTATATTTTTATTTTAAAGAAACTTCTGCTTTTACATTCATTCCTGTTCTTAATCTTTTGGATACATTTTTATCCAGATTTACAAAATCGATTTTTACAGGAAGTCTCTGTACTACTTTTACGAAGTTACCACTCGCATTATCCGGAGGAAGTATAGAGAAGGTAGCTCCGGTTGCTGGAGAGAAAGAACTTACCACACCGTCAAATTCTCTGTCCGGGAAAGCATCAATCTCAATTTTTACTTTTTGTCCTTCTACCATTTTATCAATCTGAGTTTCTTTGAAGTTGGCAATCACCCATTTCTGATCATTTTTAACCAAAGCAAACAATTGTGAACCTGCCTGTAAATACTGTCCTGCTTGAATCGGCACTTTTCCTACATATCCGTCTTCCGGTGCTACAATTACCGTGTAAGATAAATTCAGTCTTGCATTTTCTACATCCACTTCTCTCTGTTTTGCAACGGAATTTGCCACCCCGATCTGCTGAGAACTTGCTGCGGTCTGAGAAGAAGCGATATTGGTTTGCTGTGCAATCTGGTTTCTCTGATCGATTAAAACCTGAAGCTGCTTATCTGCAGACTGTTTTGCTGCCAGAGCCTGCTCATACTGCTGTTCTGTAATAGAGTGGTCTTTCACAAGATTGGCATATCTTTTTAAATCCTGAGAAGTTTTCCAAACGTTTACTTTTGCGGCTTCAATCTGTGCATTCGCTGTAGTAACAGCGGCTTCAGAAGAATTTATATTTTTTGAAGTTGCCGTTGTGGAAGCCTGTGCATTAGAGATGCTGCTTTTCGCTGTTGCCAAAGCTGCTTCTGCCTGCTGTAAAGCCATTTTCTGATCTCTGCTGTCCAGAATAACCAGAGTATCTCCTTTTTTTACAAACTGGTTGTCTTTTACTTTTACTTCCGTTACGTATCCTGAAATTTTAGAAATTACGGGAGCCATATTGGACGCGATCTGTGCATCGTCTGTTTCTTCATGAACCTGCCCGTAAGAATAGGTTCTGTAACCGTAGATTCCTCCGCCGATTAAAACTACTGCTAATATGATAGGGAAAACTAAACTTTTTTTCTTTTTAGGTTCAGCCGTTTGTGTAGTATTATTTTCCATTGTGGGTATAAGTTCTTAATTTTATTTGTTTGTTAAAGTTCCGGTGGTCTGTAATAGTTTTCTGTAAGCTAAAGCGGCATCTGCTTTCGCATTGATCACTCCTACGTTCGCTGAAATCTGTGCAGCATCTGCATCCAGAAGTTCCGTCATCGTAGCCAAACCGTTATCATATTTATTTTTTGTAATTCTGTAATTTTCGTTAGCCTGTTCTGCAGATTTTTCGAAAACGGCAATTCTCTTTTTAGAATAATCTGTGTTCTGATATTCTCTGTTTACATCCAGCTTGATGTTGTCGTTTAACAACTCGTTGGTTGCAGCCAACTGCATTTCTCTGGCTTTTGATTGTTTAAGCGAAGAGTTTTCTTTCCATAGGTTTGAAAGATTGTAAGAAATTCCTACGCCTACATTTACCGCATTATAGATCGTTAAAAACTTCGGAATATCTGCCGCCACATAACCTCCTGTAAAAGCAATGGAAGGAAGATTTTCTGCTTTCGCGGATTTTGTTCCCAAAGCTGCAGCCTGTCTCTGCTTGTCTAAAGCCTGAAGGTCTTTACGGTTTTCTCTGGCTTCATTTAAATAGAAATCAAGCGCTTTTACTTCATTTCCTTCATCTATATAATTCTGGTCTACTTCGATTTCTGTGGTTTCCGGAAGTCCAAGCAATAAATCCATATTGATATTGGCAATATTGTAGTTGTTTTTTGCTTCCAGCAACTGAAGTTCGATGTTTGAAGTCTGCAAACTCGCTTTTAAACGGTCATTTCTCGCAATTACTCCGTTGTTTTCAAGTTTAAGGAACGTTTCGTCTCTCTTTTGAGAAGCGGTAAGGTTTTCTTCTAAAACTTTGATGGACTGGTTGGCTTTAAACAAATTATTGTAAGCCTGTGCCACGTTATAAGCAATGGCTACTTTGTCATTTTCAGTGGTTAATTTAGATGCTTCCACTAAATATTTTGCAGATTCTATTCCGTATTTTATTCTTCCTCCGCTGTAAATCGGAACGCTGACATTCGCTGATCCGTAGGCAACCTGATGAACTTCCGGACCTCCTGCTCCTGAAACTCCGGGAAGTTTAATATCAATATTTGGTTTTAAAGGAAGATACATATAGCTTCCTGAAATTTTCAGCTCCGGAAGCTGTCTGTTTTTGGCTTCCAAAAGATTGGCTGTAGCTTCTTCTATTTTTGCAGCATCAATTTTAAGATTTTTGCTGTTCTGGATTCCCAACTGCACGGCATCATCAAGAGTGAGTGTCTTTTTCTCCTGAGCATTTGCGTTTGCAATCCCTACAAATAGAGCGAGCGCAAGGACTGAATTATTTATTTTCTTCATAACCTAGAAGGTCTTTTAGTAGATATTTAATATGTTTATTAAGTTCTGTGTAATATTTTTCATCAAATATTTCTTCTTCATTGGTGTCGTTAAGGAATTCCTTATACATTTCTTTGGCATTAGAAGCGTAAAATAAAGTTCCGCTCACCGTGGAATGAAGGAGATAAATGGGAGGATTTTTTGTAAAAATTCCTTTCTGAAGACCGCTTTCCAGAATTTTTGAATACATGGAAATGAATCCCATTTTGGTTTCTTTAAGAAATTCTACGATCTGCGGATTTTCTGCATGAAGCTGCTCTCTCTGCATAATTCTGTAGAAACATTTGTTGTGTCTTACTTTTCCTGCAAACTGATCTACGATTTTTTCAACTTTTTCCCATTCGTTGATATCGGTTCTTTCGATAATATCTTTGGAAAAAAACTGTCCTTCGCTCATTCTGTATTCTACCAGTTTCTCGTACAGCTTTTCTTTGGAACCGAAATAATAAGAGATCATAGAAATATTCACATTTGCGGCTTTGGCAATTTCTCTTGTTGAGGTTCCTTCAAAACCTTTCTCGGCGAAAAGCTTTTCTGCGGCAAATAATATATTCTCTTCTTTTGAAATCATCTTTTACTCTGTATCTGTTTTTCGAGGTGCAAATCTACAACCAATTTTTCATAAATCAAACGATTGATTGATTTTTTAATAAAATTTAATTTTTTTTTAATCTTAAAGTTCTTCGAATGGAAAATTGTTATATTTGGATTCAATTAAAAATTTAGATCATGAAAAAAATAATTTCTGTTTTAGCCATCACTTTATTCACTTTCAACTTTGCACAGGAAACTCCGAAAGGCGCATGCTGCGCAGGAAAAGACAAGAAAGAATGCTCGACAAAAGATAAAAAAGCCTGTGGAGATCATAAAAACTATGATGCTAAACACAAAACAGCAGAAAACAGTTCTAAAACGACCGATAAAAAAGCTTCTAAAGTAAAGAAAGCAGCTTAAAATAAAAAACTCCGAATTCGTTTCGGAGTTTTTTATTTAGCTTTTATGAATGTATCTTGATAATTTTATCCCGAGATCTGTCCAGACAATTTTAGGATTTCCGTTTCGGGTTAAGTGCAGATCTGCGGTATTGATTTCTTCCAGAATGCTTTCAATATTCGCGCCGCTGATGAATTTTGAGAATCCCATCCAGTTAAACCCATTGGCATCAATCTTTTTATAGACTAAATTCTCCGACTGATAGTTCTGCAGCAAAGCGAGTCTGAAAATCTCGGAACAGTAATTTAAGAAGTTTTTCTGCTTTTCCCGGTTCCAGCCTGCAATTTCTCTTGCCCAAAGAATGATGCTTCGCAGAAATTCAGGTTTCTTTTTTACCATAAATGCATCACGAACCCACTGAACAAAAAGCTTTTCAAACTCATCGGTTTTATTCCCGGATTGTAAAAGCTTTAAGGCTTCATTCAGATTTCCCTGAGCTTGATGAATGATCTCTCCTATTTTGTCCTCCGAAACAGTAGTATTATTTTTGAGGTAGACTTCAAGATCTTCATCGTTTATTCTCGGTACTTCTACAATCTGTGTTCGGGAAAGAATGGTTGGTAAAATATCGTTGGTAGATTCTGCGGTAAGCAAAATAATTGTTTTCGCAGGAGGTTCCTCTAAAAATTTCAGGAATTTGTTGGATGCTGCGACATTCATTTTATCGGCTCTCCAGACAATGAGAATTTTAGTTCCGCCTTCGTAACTTTTTAAAGAAAATTTCTGGTTCTGTTCATCAATTTCATCTGCCGAAATAAAAAGCTGCTTGTTTTCGGATTCTAAAACAGCCGTCCATTCATCATATCCCGCATACGGAGATTTAAGAATCATTTCCCTGAATTCATCAAATTTATTTTTGCTTAATGAGTTTTTATTATCTGTAAAAACGGGAAAGCTGAAATGTAGATCCAAATGATTGAGATGCTCTACTTTCGCACCGGCGTGAGGATTTTCACTGCTCAGAATTTCTTTAGCATACGCCAAAGCAATCGGCAATGTTCCGTATCCTTCTTTGCCGACGAAAAGCTGGGCATGGCTTACCCTGTTTTCGGCGATACTGTCTCTAAGAAGTTTTTTCAGACTTTCCTGTCCGGCAATGTTCTCCCAATTCATGATTCAAAGATATGAAATTTGTAATTTGCAGAATGTGAATTTTTACTTTACAGGTGAATTTTGCATCGCAAATGAATTGTGAATTTTATCATGAGGTATGTAGATATTGTACATAAAATTAACACCCAAAGCGAATTTACAATTAAGAATTCATCATAATTATAGCTATTCATCCCCCTTAACAAACTTTAACCTCTTATAATTTTTACAATTCATTAATATTTAAGATATTTGCGCATTGTTTTAAAAATAAAGAATGAAAAAAATCTTTGTACTATCATTGATATCAGTTGGATATTTCCTTAACGCGCAGAATCTGAGTAACTCTCCTTATGCAACTTACGGAATCGGAGATGTAAAATATGATAATACGATCGAAACTACCTCAATGGGAGGTATATCTACCGCTTTTATAAGCGATTTTACAAGTAATTTCAATTTTGCAAACCCTGCAAACAATGCTAATTTCGAGCTTACAAGTATTAAGCTGGAAGCTACCAACGAAAACAATTACTTTAAAACAAACTATAATAATACGAAGTCTACCAAACATTCTACGTATTTATCTAATATTTCTATTGCTTTCCCTCTGTCTCCAAAATTGAAGATGGGGATTTCTTATCAGCCGTACAGCTCAAAAAGCTATGATATTATCCACAGAGATACGCTTTCTGCAGGTAATATCAGAGCCAACAGATTTAAAGGAAGCGGAACTTTGAATACGGTACAAATGGCTTTAGGATATAAAGTGAACGATAAACTTGCTGTTGGAGCAAGAGCAAATTATTATTTCGGGAATCTTTATGACCTTAATGAACTGGCTTATTCCAATGCAGAATTAATTAACGGATACGAAACGAGAAACAGCATCCACAATTTCAACTTTACTTTAGGAGCAAGCTACCAGAACCTGAATACAAGTACAGACAAAAAACTTACGATCGGAGCTACTACTACTTTCGGAAATACGAGTAACATGACGACCGATTATGTAAACAGTACGTATTTCTATTCTGATGCCGGTGCTACTGTAAAAAGTAATGAAAGCATTATCGACCAGAAAAGTACAAAATCTAAAAATCTTTTGCCATTACAGGCTTCTTTAGGGGTAGGTTATGGAGAAGAAAACAGATGGTTTGTTTCTCTTCAGGGAGATTATAAAAAGGGGGAAAATATTAATTATTTTGGAAGTACGCTGGATCTTCAGGATTCTTACAGAATTTCTGCCGGAGGTTGGTATTTACCGAATTATAATAATTTCAGAAGTTATTTTTCGAGAATCGTTTACAGATACGGAGCCTTTTATGAGAAAGGAAATCTTCAGATTGCAGGACAGAACATTAATAAGTTCGGTATTTCCGGAGGAGTTCTTCTTCCGTTCAAAAACAGCAGCATAACGAGAATGAGCGGTCTGGAACTTGGTCTTGAAGTAGGAAAAAGAGGAACTACTAAAAATAATCTGATCAATCAGAATTTTATAAACCTGAGAGTTGGTTTCAATTTTGCGGATAAGTGGTTCAGAAAGACTCTATACAACTAAAATGAAGTTATTTAGAAACATATCATATAAAAAAAATATAGCATACCTTTTTAGTTGTGCTATATTTTTTGTGATAACTTCCTGTGAAGAAGATCTTACGAAAAATAAAGGCAAACAAAGCAAAAATTTCCCTTCACAGATCATTAATAATGCAAATATCATCCAGAGAGATTCCGGTTTTGTGACGATGAGGGCAAAAGCTCCGATCATTGAAAAGTATGAGCTGATCGACAGTCCTTATACGGTTGCAAGGAAGGGAATTGACATTCAGTTTTTCGACAAGAAAAAGCCGAAAATCCCAGGAACAATTAAGGCTAAATATGCTAAATTCTACGATTACAAAAAGTTTTACGAAGCAAAAGGAAACGTAAGAATTACCACCAATGAAGGCGATAAATTTGCTATGCAGAGCATTTACTGGGATCAGGTAAAGAAGAATATCTACACCAAAGATACAGTGTATGTAACGAGAAAAGACGGAAGTACGCTGATCGGCGCACACGGAATGCGTGCAAAAGATGATTTTTCCGAATATGTTTTCTTCCAGAATTCAGGAGATTTTGCGGCGCCTGAAATTTCTCAAAACAAGAAATAATCAGATGGTTTTTCATGCAATCGGATTGATGTCCGGAACAAGTTTAGACGGACTGGATATCTGTTTTGCCAGATTTGAAAAACAGGATCAATGGACATTCCAAATACTGAAAGCAGAAACCCTTCCCTACTCTAAAAACTGGGAAGATAAGCTTAGAGACTCTATTCACCTTTCTGCGGAAGAACTGCTGGAACTGAATTCGGAATATGGTTTTTATTTAGGGAAATCTGTTAAAAACTTTATCGAAAAGCATCAGATAAAAACGGTTGATCTGATTGCTTCTCACGGTCATACGGTTTTTCATCAGCCTCAGAAAAAATTTACTTTACAGATCGGCGACGGAAGAGCAATTAAGCTCGAAACAAATTTGCCTGTGGTTTACGATTTCAGGAGTCAGGATGTTTTGATGGGCGGAAATGGCGCGCCGCTTGTCCCGATTGGTGATGAATTATTGTTTTCGGAATACGACGCCTGTCTTAATCTTGGCGGATTTTCTAATATTTCAATGAAAATTGGGGAGAAAAGAATAGCTTTTGATGTTGCTCCGGTCAATATTATCCTGAATAAATTGGCTCAGAAATTCAATAAAAATTTCGACGAAGACGGTGATTTAGCGAGAATAGGAAAAATTAATAAGAATTTACTGTCTAAATTAAATTCGCTGGATTTTTACAGCCAGTCTCATCCAAAATCATTGGGAATTGAATGGTGTAACGAGAATATTTTTCCTCTTTTTGGAGATATTGAAACGGCAGATATAATGGCAACCTTTACAGAGCATACTGCAGAACAGATTTCTAAAATTTTCAATATTTATAAGCTAAAAAGTGTACTTTTCACAGGTGGCGGAACGTATAATCAATATTTAACTGAAAAGATAAAAGCCAAAACCAACGCTGAAATTATTATTCCTGAAAAAGAGATTATTGATTTCAAAGAGGCTTTAATCTTTGCATTCATGGGAGTTTTAAGGTACAATAATGAAATTAATGTTCTGTCTTCTGCAACGGGAAGTTTGCAGGATCACAGTTCTGGAATCATTGTTTAAAGCATAAAAAAACCTTCATTGCTGAAGGTTTTCGTTTTATTTGTAAACTTCGATCTTATCGGTAAGTGTATTAATGAAATTCTGAAGAGGTTTTTCTACCATCATTTTAATAAACGGGTTGAATTTTCCTTCAAACAGCATCTGAACTTCGGTCTGATTTTCATTTAGAGGGTTTAAAGCCGCTGTTAAAGAAAAATCTAAGCTTGAACTCGCAGACTTCAACACTGCTTTTTCATCGGTTACTTCATCAATTTTCAAAGCAATTTCCGGCATTCCCTGCAACCCGAATTTAAATCCATCTTCTCTCGTTTCAAATTTCTGAAGACCATCCGGCATGAAATCTTTGTAATTTTCCGGCGATTTCAGGATTTCTACCAAGTCTTTAGATGATTTATTGACAATAATCTTTCGTCCTTCTAAATTCATTTTTTATTTTTGTATTTAAATTCTTAATTCTTACAAATATATGTATAAAGTTTTTGTGAACGAAAAAAAATTACTGTTGTCTAAGCAATCTGAAAACTTAGAAAAAACGCTTGGATACGAAAACGTCACAAGCCTGGAAATCGCTTTGGATCTTCTGGAAAATACATCGGTGAAAGAATTGAATGTTTTCGGCGAGAATATCGATGAAATATGGGCAGAATTTCAAAAGCTGTTCAGAATTATCGAAGCAGCGGGAGGAATTGTAAATAATCCTGACGGTGAAATTCTTTTCATTAAAAGATTAGGAAAATGGGATCTTCCGAAAGGTAAAATGGAGAAAGGAGAATCCCGGGAAGAGTCTGCTGTACGTGAAATTGAAGAAGAAACCGGACTTTCTAATGTAGAACTGGTAAGGTTTATCAATACAACCTATCATATTTATATTGAAAGAAACGGCGATAAAGTTTTGAAATGTACGCACTGGTTTGAAATGAATTTCGATGGAGAAGATACTTCAAAACCTCAGATTGAAGAAGGGATTACGGAGGTTGCCTGGAAAAACACCACCCAGATCGAAGATGAGGTTTTCCCAAGCACATTTAAAAATATTAAGCTGATTGTAAAAGAATTCTGGAATACGAAGGCTAAATAAAATCAATCGCTTTCTCCAGTGAAATTCCTCTGGAGGCTTTTAACAAGATGTTTTCAGATTTTAGTTTGTTTAAACTGAGATATTCTACTAACTCTGCTGTGTTTTCAAAAGATTTTGAAGAATTATTTACTGCTTTAAAATGTTTTCCAACGGTAATGATTTCGTTGAAACCCAAATCATGCGCTATTTTTAAAATATTTTGATGTTCTACCGTACTTTCTTCTCCTAATTCCAACATATCGCCTATAATAATCGTTTTTGAACCTTCAAAGTTAATGAAATTGTGCAAAGAAGCAGTCATAGAACTCGGATTAGCATTATAGGTATCCAAAACTAATGTTTTCCCTTCCTTTTTCACAATCTGGGAACGCATATTGGTGGGCGTGTAATTTTGGATGGCATTTTTAATGTTCTCAAAATCGATTCCGAAGTAAAGACCTAAACTCGCCGCCGCGCAAAGGTTAGTGAAATTATATTCTCCGGTAAGCTTTGAAACTGCTTTATGATCTTTATACTTAAGACCTACAAAGTTTTCTTCTGAAAATAATTCAAACTGATAATCTGAATCTTCTTTTCCGAAAGTAATTTTTGGTGAATAATTTTCAGTTTTTTCAACCTGAACAGGATCATTTTCGTTAACAATGATCGTTTTTTTATGATCTTTAAGATAGTCGTACAGCTCAGATTTTCCTTTAATTACTCCTTCGTATCCTCCGAAACCTTCCAGATGTGCCTTTCCGAAGTTGGTAATATATCCGAAATCCGGCTGAGAAATGGAACTTAAAAGAGTAATTTCCTTTTGATGATTGGCTCCCATTTCAATAACGGCCATTTCATGTTCCGGTTTAATGGAAAGAAGTGTTAAAGGAACTCCGATGTGATTATTAAGATTTCCAGAGGTATACTGTACATTAAATTTTTCGGAAAGAACTGCATGAATGATTTCTTTTGTTGTCGTTTTTCCGTTACTTCCTGTTAAACCGATGATAGGAATCTGCAATTGTTTTCTGTGATGAATGGCAAGCTGCTGCAAAAACTCCAGTGTAGAATGAACGAAGAAAATATTTTTTTCTTTATTTTCAAATTCCTGCTGCTCAACAATCACGGCTAAAGCACCATTTTCAACTGCCTGTTCGGCCAAAGTTGCTGCATTGAAATTTTCTCCTGAAAAAGCAAAGAAAATATCATTTTTTCCTACTTTTCGACTGTCGATGGTAACTTTTTCTGCTTGTAAAAATAGCGGATAAAACTGTTCTGTATTCATAGTTCAAAAATAAAAAAACCCTCCAGAATTCCAGAGGGTTTTTTGAAAATTATTTTGATAAATATTATCTTCTTGTTCTACCTTTTTCGTTGGCTCTCGCATCCTGAGCTACACGGAATCCAATCCATCCGTAAGCTTTATCCTGAGACTTGTATCTTCTCTGTCCCGGATCTAACCAGTATGCAGTATCCTGCCAAGAACCTCCTTTTACAACTCTTACGTCATTAGTAACAGCAGAAGTTCTTTCTTTTCTGTCTTTTTGCAATACTACTTTACCCTGAGCATCTACAATAAATCTAGATTTCGGAGAGTTGTACATATCGTAAGAAGTAGCAGAATCTGATGCAGTTCTGTAGTCTAAAGAAGACATTCTGTCACCATCTCTGTAGTTTCTGTAATCTGCGATTGTTTCTCTTTCGTACTGACCCGGCAAGTTTCTGTAAACTAATCTTCCATCAGCTAAAGTGTCATATTTAATACTGCTTTCGTCTACCATTTTGTAAGTTCCGTCTCCGTTTCTTACGATAGCCTGCGGCATATTTCCTCTATAGTAGTTGAAGTCACTGAAATCTTCATCGATGATTGGTCTGTAAACATCGGCAGTCCATTCTGCAACGTTACCGTACATTCCGTAGATTCCTAAATCGTTAGAAGGGAATTGTCTTACGTCTGAAGTTCTTGCAGAACCGTCGTTTTTCCAGCCAGCAATACCTGAGTAATCTCCTGTTCCCATTTTGAAGTTTTCAAGGAACATTCCTTTTTCTCTTCCTTTAGTACCTCTCAGTTTTTCAATTTCAGGTTTTTTACCCATATACTGATTGTACTCTCTGTTTTTAGCCATACCTAAAGCTGCATATTCCCATTCAACTTCTGTAGGAAGTCTGAACTTCGTTACCATTGCAGCGTTCGGAGCTCTGTTTGCAGCTAACAATCTCTGGTTTGTAGTTTTCAAACCTGTTTTCTGCTGCATTCTTTTTTCATTGATGTAACCTTGCATTTCAGGATCATTCGATTTGAATTTATCCATGTTGAATGCTGTTCCACCTTGGTTATTAGATTCGTTGATATACAAATCTTTCGCAATGATACCGGCTTGCATTAAAGCTTTCTCGTTCGCTCTGTCTGACAACCATTCGCAGTATCTGTTTGCCTGAGTCCAAGACACTCCTACTACAGGATAGTAATCGAATTCAGGAGCACGGAAATACGTCTCGTTGTAGTCATTTCTAGATAATTTGTTGTCCCACAATAAGGTATCCGGCAACGCACCGTTGTAGATTTCCTTAAAGCTTGGATCGCTTGGTGGGAATACGTACTTCAACCATGTAAGGTATTCGCGGTATTCGTAGTTAGTAATTTCAGTTTCCCCGATGAAGAATGAACTTACCTGCATTCTGCGAGGCGAGTTATTCCAATCGTGCATAACATCATCTTTCACTAATCCCATTGTAAAAGTTCCACCTTCTACATATACCATTCCCGGCCAACCTTTTTGTTTTTGTTGCTTTCCTGCAAAAAACCAACCTTGTTTCTCGTTTGGTTTCCAACCTGTTTTGCTGACAAATTTTTTAGTACCGCCGCCATTATTAGATCCTCCGCAACTGGTTAATGCAAGTGTAGAACTTAATGCTATTAATGAAAACAACTTTAGTTTTTTCATAGTCGATATAAATATTTTCAAAGTACAAAGAAAAAATAAATTATTCAATAAATCAAGTAAAGAGTTGATTTTTTTGAAAAACGTTAACAAATTAATTTTATTGTATCACAATTTAATTATAAAATTTTCATTTATTTTGTAATTCAGAAATTTCAATAGTAAACATGAAACAAAAAATTTCTCTATTATTCTTATTAAGCTTTGTATCAACA
Organism: Chryseobacterium sp. C2(2020); assembly: GCF_014218915.1. NCBI lineage: Bacteria > Pseudomonadati > Bacteroidota > Flavobacteriia > Flavobacteriales > Weeksellaceae > Chryseobacterium > Chryseobacterium sp. C2(2020). The sequence continues at coordinate 53,213 of NZ_JACLCT010000006.1, read as the reverse complement.
CTTTGGGCTCAAAGGATCACTATCGAATGGGATGGTGCTAAAATTCGAGACTTTGGTGAGACAAAACTCAATCTCCCAAATTTTAAAAATCAGGGATTTTTATTCAGCCAAAATAACATTTTTATCACAACTAAACAACAAGTTGGCGAAAACCAGTTAAAAGTTTCTAATCCTGTCTGGGAAAATGTTTCTGCAAGGGAGTTGTTTTCATTAAGCAAGGATCTTATTACGGATCAGGAGATAAAAGATGTAGTTTATTATAATGCCGACGGAGCAAGATATGCAAGCGCCAATGTGTCTCTTTTTAAAAATGTAAAAGGGCAAATCCAAAGATTGTCTTCATTTGAACTTTCGGAGACGAATGTTTCCAACAGTTATGGAAATACCTTAAAATTAGGAACTACAAATAATCCTTTATCATCAGGAACTTTTTATAAAATAAGAGTTGATAAATCCGGAATATTTAAAATAACCCGACAGTTTTTGCAGGATAACGGCATCAATCCTTCTTCTGTAAACCCTAAAAATTTCAGAATTTACGGAAACGGCGGAATCATGCTACCTGAAAACAATCAGGACGCAAGATACAGTGCTCTTCAGGAAAACGCGATTCAGGTAGTGGGAGAAGACGACGGTGTATGGAATGATAATGATTATGCTTTATTCTACGCACAGGGTCCGAATGGCTACAATTTATACAATAATTCGAACGGAAACGGTATTAAAAGAATTGAATCCAGAACATATCCGAGTGAAAACCTGAAGAATATTTATGAAGATTATTCTTATTACTTCATCAATTTTGATAAAGGTCCCGGAAAGAGGGTTCAGCCGGTAGATGTTAATTTACCTGCTACTCCTCTTATCACAAGATTTGATAATTATCAGGTAATTAATGTAGACCAGAAAAACCTGATGAGAGTAGGAAGAACATGGGTGGAAGATACTCCTTTTGTAACAGACAAAACGGTTACTTTTACGACAGCCTCTCCTATTCAGTCTGGTGATGATATCCGCTATAAAGCACAGGTTATTGGCTATAAATCTCAAAAGAACAAATTGCTTTATAACATCAATAATCAAAATCCGATTCCTTTTACGGTTCCTACTCCGGATCTGAGTTCAACATATGAATTTTATCCTATGAATTATTCGGGAGTCATATCCGGGTTAAGCGGAAATCAGATTACCATCAATATGAAACCTGATATTACCCTGAATCCGAACGGAACTTTCTATCCGGATTATTTTGAGGTACAATATAAAGATAATTTAAGCTTCAACGGTACTCAGATGAGTTTCCGTGATTTTTCTCTGGTTACCGGAAGCAATACCACTTATGGTTTCAGTCTTTCCAACGCTTCTGCGGCAGAGCAGATCTGGGACGTTACGGATATTACCAACGCCAACAGAAGGGTAAATAAAGCAGCAGGAAGTGCATCATTTAATTTTGCTTATACAGCATCTAATCTGAACTTCAATAATGAATTTGTAGCTTTCAGAGCGGATGCGGCATTCAGTCCTTCATTTGTAGGAAGAATTAATAACCAGAATATCTCTGCATTGGAAAATGTGGATTATCTAATTATCACAACTCCTGAAATGTTGGGACAGGCACAAAGAATTGCCAACTATCACCAGACCAAAAACAATTATAATGTACAGGTGGTAGATACAGAGAAAATCTATAATGAATTCGGAAGCGGCAGCAAAGATCTTACGGCGATCAGAGATTTTGTAACGAAGCTAAATACTCCACTTGGAACATTGAAATATGTATTTATTTTGGGAGATACCTCATTTGATTATAAGAACAGAATCCCAGGTAATAACAATATCGTATCCAGCTATCAGAGTGAAATTTCTCAGGATGTGATAAGATCATTCGTTACTGATGATTATATTGTGATGACAAAACCACAGACTGTAAGCTACATCGATTTTAATCTTCCAGATCTTCCTGTGGGCAGAATTCCGGCTGCCAATGCAACGGAAGCTTCCAATATGATTGATAAGACTTTAGCTTATTATAACAGTTTATCCGGTCAGTCTACGCCTTTCGGAGAATGGAAAATGAAACTGGATTTTGTTGTGGATGATGATAACGACGGAGGTCCCCCTTTCCATACCGTAATGAATAATTCTCTTGTAACGGTTTTTGAACAAAATAATACGACTCTTAAAGAGTATAACGTAAGAAAACTTTACCTTGATGCTTTTCAGGCACAAAGTACAGCGGGAGGACAAAGATATCCTCAGGTAAACCAGGCGATCTCCAATGATATCGGAAACAGCCTTTATCTTTTCTATTTCGGACACGGAGGAATCAACGGATGGGCACAGGAAAGAGTTTTAACATTATCTGAAATTCAGAATGCAAATAATTTCTCTAATGTGTACAGCAGATTTCCGTTTGTATCTACAATTACCTGCGAGTTCACACTTTGGGATGATCCTGACGTTTCTTCCGCAGGAGAACAGTTTATGAAGCTTAAACAGGGAGGTCCTGCAACAATGATTACTTCTAGCCGTGCAATCGACGTAGGTTATGGAGTAGACTTTACCAACCTTTTTACGCAAAATATCTTTAAACTTACCAACGATGACTTCGATACTTTAGGATATGCCCATCTGAATGCAAAAAAACAGAGAGGAGCTTCTTCAGAACATTTAAAGGTTAATTTCCTAGGAGATCCTGCAATGAAACTGACCAGACCGAAAAGATTATTGGTTATTGATAATATTGAAACTCCGGTTCCGGGATTAATCAGAGGATTGGATTTTGTAAAAGTAAAAGGACACATCAATAATCCGAACGGAACGGTAAATACAACGTTCAACGGAAGAGTGGTCATTAATATTTTTGATAAAAGATTAAACAAAACTACATTGAATAACGACGGAGGATTAACTCCGGTTCTTCAGTACACCGAGGAAGGAAGTGCTATTGTAAAAGCTTCCGGAACCGCTGTAAACGGAGTTTTCACTGTAGAATTTTATGTTCCGAAAGACATCAACTACGCAGTGGGTACAGGCAGAATTTTAGGATATGCAGATAATAAATCTTCTGATGTATTCAACAACCAGCCGGTTCAGGTGGGAGATATCAATCCGAACGGAATTAATGATAACGAACCGCCAAAAGTAAAACTGTATATGAACAATACCAACTTCGCAGACGGCGGTATCACAGACCAGAACCCGATGTTACTGGCTTGCGTTACGGATGATACAGGAATTAATTCCACAGGTTCTGGTATTGGTCACGATATTACAGTATATTTGGACGGACAAATTATCAATACAATTGTACTGAATGATTTTTATGCTTCAGGTGAAGGAAACGGATGTTTAAGCCCTAGTTTAGCAGACTATCAGAAAGGAAATGTAACGTATCCTTTCAGAAATCTTGCGGTGGGACAACACCAGTTAACATTTAAAGTTTGGGACATAAACAATAATTCTACAACTGCTACGTTAAATTTTGAAGTTAAGGATGAAGCGGATCAGCATTTGGTAATTAACCGACCTCTGAACTGGCCGAATCCGTTTACGAACAAAACGTATGTTCAGTTTGAGCATAATTGCGACGATATTCTGGATGTAAACGTTCAGATTTATACAATTACAGGAAAATTGGTAAGAACTTTATCGCAGCCTGTGGTTGCAGAACCTTTCCTACAGGGCTTTAGAACGCCACGTCAGGCAATAGAATGGGACGGAAGAGACGATTTTGGGGCAACAGTAGCAAAAGGTACGTATATTTTTAAGATATTTGCAAAAAGTCAAAATCAAGAAAAATGCAAAGGAAGTGCTACGGCTGTAGAAAAAATGGTACTTTTGAAATAAATTTAAAACGATAACAGTAATAATATTAACAAAAAACTGATAATATATAAAAGACAACATATGAATTTAACTACTAAACTGCTTTTAGGAATTGGGTTAAGTGCTGGTTTTTTAGGCTATTCTCAAGATTTAAGCCTGGTAAGACCTGTATTAACCGGAGCTCCTTTCTTAAGAATCGCACCAGATGCAAGAGCCGGAGGTATGGGAGATCAGGGTGTGGTAACCTCGCCGGATGCTTTTTCACAATTCTGGAATGCAGCGAAATATCCTTTCAGCAGATCGAGTTCTTCCGTAGGGTTAAACTACACGCCTTACATGGGAAAACTTACCAATGATGTGTTTTTATTATACGGAGCCTTCCACAAATTCTTAGGGCAGGAAGAAAGATCTACCATCTCTGCAAGTATTTATTACTTCAATATGGGAGAAGTAGATCTTACTCAGTTAGTAGGAAACGAAGTAACATCCATGGGAACATCAAAACCAAACGAATTCTCCATCGATGTAGCTTATGGTCTTAAACTATCCGATTCTTATTCCATGGCGGTTACTGGGAGATACATCCGTTCAGACTTAGCCGGAGGATTCAACACAGATACTACGCTTAAACCGGCAAACTCTTTTGCGGTAGATGTTTCAGGATATTATACCTCTCCGAGATTTTCAAGTTTAGGAGGAATGGACGGAAAAATCAACGCCGGTTTTGCGGTTCAGAACTTAGGTCCGAAGCTGGATTACACAGGAAACGAAGATTCCAGATCTTACCTTCCAACTATGGCTAGATTAGGACTTGGTTACGATATGTATCTTGATGATATGAACAGAGTGGGATTAAGCTTTGAAGGTTCAAAAATCTTAGTTCCTGGTTCAGAATATGCAGGAATTGACCCGAACACAAGACAGCCGATCTATCAGGTTCCGAACGTTGGTGTAATGGCAGGAATCGGAAAATCCTTCAAAAACAAAAACTCCATCATGATGAGCGGTGCATTAGAATATTCTTATGACAATGCATTTTCTGTAAGAACAGGTTACTTCCACGAAAGTGAAGAACAGGGAGCAAGACAGTTTGCAACTGCGGGTATCGGATTAAAATACCGTTCTTTCGGTCTGGACGTTTCTTACCTGATCAATATGTCTAAAATTAATACCGCTTTGGATAACACCCTTCGTTTCGGACTTACATGGAACATCGGTGATGAAACCTCAAACGTAGATAATTAAAATCTGAAACATACCATACAAAAGTCTCATAATTTATGGGACTTTTTTGTTTTTAGAACTCTACTTCTTTTTCAGGAGCTTTTTCGTGCTATCCGCTCATACTCCTCGCTCCTGCGCCCGCCAATCTCAATCCCTCCCCTTTCCCATTTCTGCTGTGGGTTAACCGCTGCTATCACGGCTAGGTTTTTGTATGTGATTTCAATATTTCGGAATAATGACAAGCTCATACTATAATACATATTGGATATATAAAGACCACCCCGTCAAAAATTCTTACGAATTTTTGCCACCCCTCCAAAGGAGGGGAATCACAAAGCTCCTATCTATGAAAAATTCACATTTAACTGGTGAAGTAAAATTGACGATTCACATCTTGAGATTTTTCAAAAATTTAATAATTCACTTAAAAAGTAAAACGCACAATTCACATTTAACTCTTATTTTTGTAGCATGAACTACTCTGCAGAACTCAAAAAATTCGTAACCAGTCAATATGTATATTCTGCGATCAGAATTACACTGGCTACCGTTCTGCCCTGTCTTGTTCTCGCCCACTTTGGGATTCTGAAAGAATATTTTCTATTTCCGCTCGGAACCAGCTTTGTTGCTTTAACAGATCAGCCGGGACCTTTCATCAGAAGAAGAAATGCATTAACGTTTGCCATATTCTGCTTTGTATTCGTTGCAACGATTGCAAGCCTTGTGATGAACTTTAAAATTCTGGTTTTTGCAGAAATTATAATTTTTGGAATGTTCTTTTCCCTGATCGGAGTTTACGGACAGAGATTAGCTGCCGTTGGTTCTTTATCATTGGTTGTTCTTGCGATTTTCATCGACGGACATTTAACCGGAACCAATATTTTCAAAAGTTTACTGATTTTTGCTTCCGGATGTACTTGGTTTTTATTGATATTTCTTGTCGTAACGACCATTCAGCCTTACAAACTGGCAAGCCAGATGATTGGAGAAAATTACCTTCAATTAGCCGAATTTTTAAAAATCAAAGCCAATTATTATCAGAAAAATCCGGATTTTGACAAACTGACTACACAGGTTATCGCCAAACAGATCGGGATCAAGAACCTTCAGGAAGAAACCCGGGAAACGGTTTTCAAGACGAGAACCATCGTAAATGAATCTACTACAACAAGCCGTTTACTGATGTTGATGTTCCTGAATTCTATGGATCTACATGAAAAACTGATGACTTCAGAAAGTGATTATCAGAAATTGCAGCAGATTTTTGACGACACCACTATTCTTGTGGATATTCATGATTATCTTAATCTGCTTGCCGAAGAAATTACCAACATCGGAATCGCCCTGCAAATCGGGACAAAAGCAAAACCGTTATTTAATTTAGATACAGAACTGAGCAATCTAAATCATAATTATTTCGATCTCAGAAACAAAAAAATATCTCCCGAAAATTTCGAAAACTTCATGGTGCTGCGCCAGATTCTGATGCGCATTAACGAAATCACCAAAGAAATTGATGAGATTTATAAAGTTTTCTCCCAGAATGTAAAGCTTGCAAAAAGTCTTTCCACTGGTCTGGATCTTAAAAAATTCATGCCCAATGAGGAAAAACTGAATTTCAGAGTTTTAAGAAACAATATTTCACTTTCGTCATCTCATTTCAGACATGCGTTGAGAATTACGATTGCGTTATTATTGGGATACCTATTTTCATTATTCCAGTTTTTAGGAATCGGACACACCTATTGGATTTTAATTACCATTGTTGCGATCTTAAAACCCGCCTACTCCATTACCAAACAGAGAAATCTGCTCCGTTTATACGGAACTGTTGCCGGAGCTGTAATTGCCTATGGAATTCTGCATTTCATCCACATTAACGAAGTTTTATTTACCATACTTTTATTAAGCATGATTATGTGTTTCAGCTTTCTGAAGGGAAAATATTTCTGGGCAGTTCTGTTTATGACGATTTATATTTTTCTGAGCTTTAATTTTTTAAGTCCCGGAAAAGTCAACATCATTTTTAAAGACAGAATTGTAGATACCATTATTGCAGCCATAATTACTTCTCTGGTTGCCTACATCGTTCTTCCGGTTTGGGAGCATACCCAAAATCTGGATCTGATGAAGAAATCTGCGGAAGCCAATCTCAGTTATTTCCAAAGTGTAATTTCCAAGTTTCTGGAAGAAAAATATGATCTTGAAGATTATAAAGTAAAACGTAAAAACGCTATTATTTCGTTAGCAAATCTTTCTGACAATTTCCAGAGAATGATTTCCGATCCTAAAAATCAGCAGAAAAAACTGGAAGTAGTGCATCAGTTTGTAGCGACTTCACACCTTATCACCGCCTATACCGCTTCCCTTTCCCAATATGTAAAGGATGACGAAAAGTATCCTGAAATTGACGCCGAAAGCTGGAGCCGAAAAATAGAAGCCGAAATGCAGAAAGTTTCCATTCTTTTACATGGAGATACTATAACCGAAGAATTAAAAAAGGAAAGCCGCATAGAACCTGAAGATTCCTCTTTGGAAGATCTAATTTTAAAGCGAAAAACCGAGCTTACAGAAAATGAAGCCTATGATTTGAGAGATCCGAACAAAATTTCGCATTTAACGGAGCTAAAAAATATTCACGATGTTCTGGAACTGATCTTCGACGTTGCCAAAGAACAGCGAAAAGTAATTGAAAAATACCGGAATGAAACAGATTCTGTTGAAAAGAACAATTCTATTCTTCGACAATCGTAAAGCAGTAATCATCAAAAAATTCTACCCTTGCTTTGAATTCATCTGAGATTTTATCATCATGAACCCTACATTTGATGTGATGAAGGTATTTCAGTTCAAAAGGCTTCACTTCATAATGCTTTTTCAGCGACCAGTGTTTGGAATGATGAATTTTATACATACTTTCTTTAACGCTCCAAATAATCGTGTAAAAAGTCACTTCATTGTCTGATGGAATAAATCCGCGTTCATTTTCGTAGGTGAATTTATCAATGACCCTTAAAATTTTAGGATTAAATTTCTCAATATCTATTCCTATTTTATTCTTTGAAATAGCGATGGCTGCAAAAGGAAATGAATGCGTAATGGATATTTCCGCATCTTTCGGAGATAAAAATGGTTCTCTTTCTTTATATAAAATCTTGGAATCAGGTTTTAGGCTTTTTAATAATTTACGCACCATTAAAACCTCCAGTAATTTTTTGGGATGATAATCTTTTACTTTATCGGCATTTTCGGGTTCCAGAAGTTCATGAATATCCAGTGTTTCATCTTCATCATATTTCCATACGAGAATTGTAGCATTATCATCAGAAAAATCGCGGTAAAGTGGCATGTATTGAATTATTTTGCTAAAATAACAATTTCTTATGAATCGTATTTTGAATTCAGAAGTATTCAAAATTATTAAATTCAGATTTATATTATCTATTATCTTAAATGTTGTTATCTAAAATGCAATAAAAATCGTTATAATATGCTTAATATCATATAATTCTTGACAGAAGTATGTTTTTTTATCTAAATTATTAATTGTAATTTTGCACATTATCAATTGAATTAAAACTTATTCATTCATATGAGTACTACAACACAATACATGCCTTATAAAGTTAAGGACATCTCCCTTGCAGAATGGGGAAGAAAAGAAATTACCCTTGCTGAAGCGGAAATGCCTGGTTTGATGGCAATTCGTGAAGAATACGGACCATCTCAACCATTAAAAGGTGCAAGAATCGCAGGATGTCTTCACATGACGATCCAGACTGCTGTACTTATTGAGACACTGGTAGCTTTAGGTGCTGAAGTTACATGGTCTTCTTGTAATATTTTCTCTACACAGGATCACGCTGCTGCTGCTATTGCTGCTGCAGGAATTCCGGTTTACGCTTGGAAAGGTATGAACGCTGAGGAATTTGACTGGTGTATTGAGCAGACTATTTTCTTTGGTGAAGACAGAAAACCATTGAACATGATTCTTGATGACGGAGGTGATTTAACCAATATGGTGTTTGATAAGTTCCCTGAACTTACTGCGGGAATTAAAGGTCTTTCTGAAGAAACTACAACAGGTGTTCACAGATTGTACGAAAGAATGAAGAACGGAACTTTGGTAATGCCTGCCATCAACGTAAACGATTCTGTAACGAAATCTAAATTCGACAACAAATACGGATGTAAAGAATCTGCAGTAGACGCTGTAAGAAGAGCTACAGACGTTATGTTAGCCGGAAAAAGAGTGGTAGTTTGCGGATACGGAGATGTAGGTAAAGGTACTGCTGCTTCTTTCAGAGGAGCGGGTTCTATTGTTACAGTTACTGAAATTGATCCAATTTGTGCGCTTCAGGCTGCAATGGACGGTTACGAAGTAAAAAGATTGGATACTGTAGTGGATAACGCAGATATCATCATTACAACAACAGGTAACTTCAACATCGTAAGAGGTGAACATTTCCTTAAAATGAAAGATAAAGCGATCGTTTGTAACATCGGACACTTCGATAACGAAATCGATATGGCTTGGTTAAACGACAACTACGGTCACACAAAATCTGAAGTAAAACCTCAGGTTGATATCTACACGGTAGAAGGTAAAGAAGTGATTATTCTTGCGGAAGGTAGACTGGTAAACTTGGGATGTGCAACAGGACACCCAAGTTTTGTAATGTCTAACTCTTTCTCTAACCAGACTTTGGCTCAGATTGAACTTTGGAACAACTCTGAAGCTTACGGAAACGAAGTATATATGTTGCCTAAACATCTGGATGAAAAAGTAGCAGCTCTTCACCTTAAGAAATTAAGCGTTGAACTGGAAACTCTTTCTCCTGAGCAGGCTGAATATATCGGTGTGGATGTGAAAGGTCCATTTAAGCCTGAGTATTACAGATACTAATAAGCATATCTGCTTTTATATATTGAAACTCTCCCAAAAAGGAGAGTTTTTTTTGGTCTTTCCGGCGGCGGCTTCGCCGCCGGAAAGACCAAAAACCAATAAATAATTACTTTTCATCCAATAAATTTAAATTCCAGACAATAAAATTTAATCATTTAAGTTGTCGTTCACATTTAATTTAAATTAATATCTTTGAAACCTTTAACAAAAACATTAAACATGAAAAAGCAAAATGTATCAACTGCATTTGTCGCGGCATCTTGGGTTGCTTTAGGAGCCGGAATGATTGGTTTTATCGTAGGTTTAGCGAGAGCGGAAATGCAGCTTAATGAGAAAGGATATTATTTCACGATTCTTCTGTACGGACTGTTTGCCGTGGTTTCTTTGCAGAAAGCAGTGCGTGACAGGCTGGAAAACATCAAAGTAACTGATATCTACTATGGAATCTGTTGGTTTGCTACCCTTTCCTCCATTGTGTTACTGGCAATCGGATTATGGAATGCCACCATTCTTCCGAGTGAAAAAGGCTTCTACGGATTTGCCTTTTTACTGGCACTTTTCGGAGCCATTGCGGTACAGAAAAATACGCGCGACAATATGCTTCAGGAATAAAAAATGATTATACTCTCCAAATTCGGAGAGTTTTTTTATACTACATCTTTCGAAAAAAATATTTTGTTAATATTTTTCATTAAAATATGATTTTTAATGAAATTTTTAATTATTTCATTACTTTTACAAAAAATTAATTCACAAAAAATTAACATGATTAAAAAACTAATAACCGCCAATCTTTTCATGCTTTTACTTCAGACAGTTCATGCGCAGAATGAATTCATTACGATCTGGAAGCCCAATACCTCATCCCATAATCTACTGAATCCTGTAATGCCTTCAACAGCGGGAGACGGACAGATCTGGTTTCCGGGAATCGGGGAAAATTATAAAATTGTTTGGGAAGAAGTTGGTTTTCCATCGCACACAGGAACGATGAATGACGTAATTTCAACCGAACGTATTCTTATAGATTTCGGAACTCCTCTCAATCCTAATGCGGCAGAAGCTAAATACAGAGTAAAAGTATCCAATGGAAACGGAACTTTCAGACAGATAAAATTCGGAAAAAATGTAATCTCTTCAAGCCTTATTGCTGATATTCCAGTAATTTCAACTTCGGGAAGTACCAATAAAATTGTAGAGATTGAACAATGGGGAAACATCCAGTGGACTTCTATGAATAATGCTTTTGCGCAGTGCATGAATATGGAACTTACCGCAACAGATTCTCCGGATCTTTCAAATGTAACAGACGTTTCAATGATGTTCAACAATGCTTATAATTTTAAAGGCGCTCCTTCGATGGCAAACTGGGACACGTCTACCATCCAGAATTTTAAATACATGTTCGGGTATATTTCTACGCCACCAATAGGCTTTCCGTTGATTGAATCTTTCAATGCACCGATAGGATCATGGAATTTATCTTCAGCCGAAGATCTCAGTTATATGTTTACCAGAAGAAAGGCCTTCAACCAGAATTTAAACAACTGGAATGTTTCGAAGGTGACAAATATGGCATATATGTTTGCCGAAACACAAGCCTATAATCAGCCAATGAACAACTGGAATACATCAAAGGTTACCAATATGACCTTCATGTTTCATTTCAATCCTGCGTTCAATCAGCCTCTCGATCAGTGGAATACATCGAATGTTATAAATATGGGACATATGTTCCACGGCTGCTCTGCCTTCAACCAGACCATTAATGTATGGAATACCAGTAAAGTTACGGATATGAATACCATGTTTACTGAAGCCACAAGTTTTAACCAAAGTTTACATTCATGGAACATCCCGGTTCTTGCTTCAGGAAATAATATGTTTTATAATTCAGGCATCAATTGTGAAAACTACAGCAATATTCTTTACGGCTGGGCTCATAATCCGAACACCGCAAACAATGTATTTTTACAAAGCTTAAGTCCGCTTACCTACTCCGGCGCAGTGGCTGGTGAAAGAAATATTCTTATCGGTAAAGGCTGGACGATAACAGGAGATTCTGCATCTGAGTGCAACTTTCTGGGCACTTTAGACATCAAAAACCAAAGAGATAAAGAAGAGATCTATCCAAATCCGGCAACAAACTTTATTTTCGTTAAAACATCTGATGCTAAAAATTATACCATCTTCGAACAAAGCGGAAGAATCGCTGCAAGAGGAATTTTAACCAACGGCGAAATTAATATTGATTTTTTAACTGCCGGAAATTATGTATTACAGATCAATTCCAAAGGAAAAAGTCAGTCATTTAAATTCATTAAAAAATAAAAACCTCACAAACGTGAGGCTGTATTCTAATCTGTAAATGATCTGTATTTTAAATTTGCTCAAAATAATTAATCGATCATTTACAGTAAATTATTTATCAAAATGATTTGGGTGCTGTGCTTTGATAGCATCCACTGTTCCCAGAACTTTTTCTTTTAAAGATTCCTGATATATCTGAAGATTTTCAGCAACGGTTTCATCGGAGCTTCCGATAATTTTTGCAGCTAAAATCCCCGCATTCAAAGCACCGTTCAAAGCAACTGTAGCTACAGGAATTCCGCCCGGCATCTGAAGAATTGATAATACAGAATCCCAACCATCAATAGAGTTGCTCGATAAAATCGGAACTCCGATCACAGGTAAAGTTGTACAGCTTGCTACCATTCCCGGAAGATGGGCTGCTCCTCCCGCTCCTGCAACAATTACTTTCAAGCCTCTTTCTTTAGCTGTTTTTGCATAGTCGAACATTCTTTCCGGTGTTCTGTGGGCAGAAACTACCGTCAGTTCATAAGGAATGTCTAAAGATTTTAAAAAATTCGCTGCCTGTTCCATGATCGGTAAGTCGCTCTGACTTCCCATTATTATTCCTACCATTTTTCAATTTATTAGATGCTCAAAGATAAAAAATTAAAAAACCTCATGCAAAAAGGCGTAAAAGTTGTTCAGCAATAACAATGAAGATTAAGAAAGCTTTTGAATCAGCTTTTTATTGAATATATTTGCCGCTAAGACCACCATTTTGAAAGATTTTAAGCTTACTCTTGCCATTTTCACCGTTGCTGTTGTATGGGGAACCACATTTTTATCGATCCGTGTTGCTGTTGAAACCATTCCGGCTTGGTTTGTTGCGGGGATCCGTCAGTTTCTGGCAGCAGTTATCATGCTTTTGATTTTACTGTACAGAAAACAGTTCCAATGGATTGGCTGGAAAAACCTGGGATATCAGCTTATTTTTTCTTCACTGATGGTGATTATGGCAAACGGACTTACTACCGTTGCTGAAGAAACCTTAACCAGCAGTTTAACTTCATTAATCAGTGCCACTTCACCCATCGTCGTATTTTTGGGAAGTGTTGCCATCGGATTGCAGAAATTCACAATTCGTGCAATGGTCGGTCTTTTCATGTGTTTTGGAGGCATTTTATTCATCTTCTGGGACGGTATTAACGATTTAGCCAATCCGGATTACAGATTTGGGATTCTCCTTTTACTCTTTGCCATTGCAGGATGGGCTTCAGGAACAATTTTTACTAAAAAAATGAATATTCAGAGTAAGAATATTTCGCTGAACCTCTTCTATCAGTTTGCATTTGCAGGGATCATTCAGATCATCTTTGCTTTACTTTTCAGTGAAAATTATAACTTCGAAAACTGGTCTGTAAAAAGTATTTCCGCAATGCTTTATCTTTCGCTTTTTGGCTCGGTTGCAGCTTTTTTTGCTTATCATTATGCTTTAACCAAGGTTTCTCCGGTTCAGGTTTCTATTCTAGCATATATCAATACCATTATTTCCATTTTCTTAAGCTGGCTGATCCTTAATGAAGAAATTTCAGCTAAATTTATCATTGCAGCAATATTGATCATTTTGGGTGTTTTTGTTATTAATTACAACAGAGAAATGTTCAAAAAACAACGAATCGGATAAAAATTAGTCTGAATTATTACTGTTCAGACAAAAATACAGACTTTAATCTTTCCGTTTTTTTTCCTATATTGTTTTCACCAAGTTATTCAATATGATAAAAAACGCCTTATTTGCAGTTTCTGCTATTCTTCTGCTTTTAACAAGCTGCGACAATAGAAAAAAGGAAAATGACCTTACTTTAAGAGAGCAGCAATTACTGGAAAAAGAAAAATCATTCGCCCAGAAAGAATCTGAATATCAGTCTCTTTTAAAAATGAGAGACAGTATTTTTGCTAAAAAAGATTCTGTGAAAATTGTGGTCTGGCCTGCTGAAATTGCCGGATCCTGGACGGGAAAAGTGGTCTGTACAGAATCCAACTGCAGCGATTATGTAGTCGGAGATCAGCGTACCGATACGTGGGAATTCGACAGCGATTCTATCCAGTTGGTTACTAAGATCATCAATAACAATAATCTGGTAAGACTTTACTCCGGAAAATTTGAAAACAACGAGGCAAAGCTTACTTTTAAAACAGATTCTACTTCGAAAAAACAGGTCGAAATGAATGTGCTTCTCAATGATTTTTCAGCCAATAAAATTAGAGGTACAAGAACCATTGCAGTAGACAACAACTGTATGGCAAAATTCTCTGTAGAACTAATCCGTTCCACCAAATAAACACATAATGACTTTACTGAGCATACACAACCTGAGTCTTCCCATCGAAGACCCGGTACTTAAATTTCTTCTGGTTTTAATTATTATTCTTGCCGCACCCTTGCTTTTAAATAAAATAAAAGTACCTCATTTATTGGGGCTGATTATTGCAGGTGCCGTTATCGGTCCGAACGGTTTTAATGTTTTAGCGAGAGACAGCAGCATTGTAGTGACGGGAACTACAGGACTGCTTTACATCATGTTTCTTGCCGGACTGGAAATAGACATGGGTGATTTCAAAAAAAATAAATGGAAAAGTCTCACTTTCGGAATTTATACCTTTACTGTGCCTTTTGTTTTAGGATATTTCGGCGCCTATTATATTCTGCATTTTTCTGTCCTTACGTCTGTTCTCTTTGCCAGTTTATTCTCGTCACACACATTAATTGCCTATCCTTTGATCAGCAAGTTGGGAATTGCCAAAAACCCTGCAGTAAATATTACGGTGGGCGGAACGATGATTACGGATATTCTTGCGCTTTTGGTTCTTGCCGTAATTGTGGGAATGTCGCAGGGTGATGTCGGCACAGAATTCTGGGTGAAACTTTCAGTCTCATTCGTTGTGTTCGGACTGATTGTTTTGCTGATTTTCCCCATGATCGGACGTTGGTTTTTCAAAAAAGTAGATGATAAAATTTCGCAGTATATTTTTGTTTTGGTGATGATCTATCTCGCCGCTTTACTGGCAGAATTGGCAGGAGTTGAAGCCATTATCGGAGCGTTCTTTGCAGGATTGGCTTTAAACAGGCTGATTCCTCACACGTCATCACTGATGAACCGTGTAGAATTTGTGGGAAATGCAATTTTCATCCCTTTTTTCCTGATCAGTGTAGGAATGCTGATTGATTTCAAAGTCTTTTTTAAAAGCTGGGAAACACTGGAAGTAGCCGGAATTATGCTTTTAGCTTCAATTGGCGGAAAATATCTTTCGGCGGTAGCTACACAGAAAACATTCAGGCTTACGAAAGAAGAAGGAAAGCTGATTTTCGGGCTGAGTTCGGCTTCGGCAGCGGCAACACTAGCTTCAGTAATGGTAGGTTATAATATTATCCTTTCGGAAACGGAAACGGGAGAACCGATCAGATTACTAAATGAGCACGTTCTGAACGGAAGTATTCTGCTGATTCTGATTTCATGTACGATATCATCTTTTGTTTCGATGGCAAGTGCACAGAAAATAGCGGAACAGGACAATGAAGATACAGTTTCCGGAAATACGCATGAAGAGGAAAATATTCTTTTAGCTTTAAATTATGAAGCCACCGTCGAAAGAATGGTGAATTTGGGAATTTTAATTAAAGCCCATTCCAACACAGAAAATATATTTGCGCTGAACGTCATTAACGAAGATAAAAATGAATCTTCTGTAAAAAATGCCGAAAAACTGCTGCACAGCGCTACAGATACGGCTGCTGCTGCGGATGTGAAAATTCAGCCACTGAAAAGATACGATAACGATGTCATCAATGGAGTGAATAACGTTATTAAAGAGCAGAATATCACCGATATCATCATCGGACTGGAAGATGAAAAAGGTTTTTCCCCTTCTTTTGTGTACAATCTTTACAACGGCTATCTTCAGAACGACCACGTTAATGTTTTGGTGTATCACGCTGCACAGCCTTTGTCGACCATCAAAAAATATGCGGTGATGATTCCCGAAAATGCTCATAAAGAAGCAGGTTTCTTTCATGCGCTTTTAAGGGTATGGAATATTGCCAGAAACTCCGGCGCGACCATTGTTTTTTATGCTTCGGAAATTATTCTGGATATCCTTCAGAAAATTATTAAAAAAGCCAATATTGAAGCGGAATTTATTATTATGAATTCTTGGAAAGACGGCGAAAAAACCGCTGCGGAACTTAAAGAAGATGAAGCTTTAATTGTTTTTATGGCAAAAAGAGGCATGAAGTCCTACATTCCGCAGATGAGGCTGATTCCGGAACTTTTGAACCGAAATCTTCGCAATAATAATTATCTTTTGATTTTTCCGTTCTCCGAATTTGATGAAAATGATGTGGAAAAACGTTCCGTAGGAAATCATGATGATTTTATGGAAATCGGAAATGTGATTAAGAAGATATTTAAGTAGGAGCCGACAATTATGTATTTAATTTCTAAATAAAAAAGTGTATTTTTCAAATCAGATATAAAAAAACGCTAAAAATGTCAGAAATTAAATATGGTAGAAAGTTTTTTGATTATGATGAAATAGATTATTATCAAATTGAAATTGAGATGGAAGATGCTGCTAACATATACAAGTTTAAAAAAAGATCAAATATTGATAACCTAAGATATCAAGTAATCTGTAATAACATCCCTAAAAACATTGATGATCTTGATTTTCTGAATTTTATGAATGAAATCGGCTATAGAAAACAGAGTATAAATACTTCCAATTTTAGCAGTGTAGATAAAATATTTGTAGAAAAGCCAGCCGGCGAAAGGATGGCTGCTGGTTGCATTGCTGTTTTTAGAGATATTCTGATTTTTAAGAAGAATAAATTGGTTACCGGGATCGCTAAAATATGTTTCAGTTGCCATAAATATCAATTGGTAGGCACAGAAGCCCAAACAGAAAATTTCGGTTCTAATGATGATTACTCAAAGCTTGCAGGTATTTTATACAATACAGAAATTAATTTATGAAAAAAATAGTTATCCTGTTCGTTTCACTTGTTGCTTTAATGATTATTTCAGTTACGATATACTGGAATCTTCCGATTGAAATCACTAGAAAATCGGATATTGAAAAAGGAAATAAAATCATTCAGAATATTAAAAGTTATGAAAATAGGTTTGGCAAGCTTCCCGAAAACAGCGATTATAAAACCTTAGAAAATTTAGGTTTACCACATGAAGATTCACGGGTTTATCTTGATTATAAAACAGATAACAAAGGTAATTTTGAACTTACTTATCTTGAAGGTTTTGACGGACCTTATCTTTTATGGAATTCTCAAGAAGGAAAATGGACGATTGATTATCCGAAGATCCTCAAGTAAAAAGACTGCCTTCTCAAGCAGTCTTTTTCAATGATGTAAATAGTAAAATTATTCAGAAATAACTCTTACCATTCCTTTCACCATCACCAGTTTTTCCATCAGTTCTTCTCTGGATTCTGCCAGAACATTGATGTGCCCCATTTTTCTTCCCGGTTTGGTTTCTGTTTTTCCGTATAGGTGAACGTAGGTTTCAGGAAGTCTTAAAACATCTTCCATTCCTTCATAAACTACTTTTCCGGAAAAGCCTTCTGCGCCTACTAAATTCAGCATTCCGCTGTAGATAATGGCATCCGTATCTGCCAGAGGTAAATTCTTCACCACGCGGTACATCTGCTCAAACTGTGAATTGGCATTTCCTTCCTGACTCTGATGTCCTGAATTGTGAAGTCTCGGAGCCGTTTCGTTTACCCAGACTTTTCCTTCTTTATCTAAAAACAGTTCGATGGCGAAAAGTCCCGGAGAATGAATCGCATTGAGGAATTTTTCTGTAATCGAATTGATCTGCTCTTCAATTTCTTCGGTTAAAAAAACAGGACAGATATTGAAATCCAGCAGATTAAGCTTCGGATCGGCAACCATTTCAGTTACAGGGAAAGTTTTTGTTTCTCCGTTTTCATTTCTGGCAACAATTACGGAAAGTTCTTTATCAATATCCACTAACTTTTCGATCACAGAATCCTGTATCCAGAGATTTTTCATGTCTTCATGGGTGCGGATTACCTGAACCCCTTTTCCGTCATAACCTCCTGTGTTCATTTTCTGTACAAACGGCAGAGGCATTTTGATTTCGTCAGAACTTCCATCCATTACTTCAAATTCCGGACTTGGAATATCGTGTGCCGCATAAAATTGTTTCTGAAGAATTTTCTGCTGAATCGTTTTAATGATTTTAGAATTCGGAACGACTTTTATCCCCTGATTTTCAAGTTCGGCAAGAGCATCCGCATTTACGTGCTCGATTTCGATGGTTACCACATCTTTATCCTTACCGAAATTCAGAACGGTTTCATAATCGTTGAAATTTCCCTGGGTAAAGTAGGAAATATTATGACAGGGTGCGTCTGAAGCAGGATCCAGCGTATAAAATTCATCATCGTATTTCAATGCTTCCTGAATCAGCATTCTTCCGAGCTGTCCTCCTCCTAAAATTCCAATTTTCATTTTTTACTTTTATTTTCTGTTAGATTTAATATAGTTTAAAATTTAACGCTAAGCTCACTAAGAGTTTTTAAAAATTTACTCATTATTTTTCGCTCGCAAAGGCGTTTCACTCAGCTATGAGCATTATATTTTATTGAATTTTATCAATTTTCAGATATCCCAGTTCCACTACGTTTTCCTGATTTTCAGCATTGGATTTTATTAATGAAATCGAATATTTTTCTTTCATTTTTTCAGGAAGAATATCATTTACCTTAAAAATATCATCAATGTCTACACCGTGTTTATCATCGATATGACTTTCCGCTCCTTTGAATCCCATGGTTTTATAAAATTCTGTGGCTTTTGCTCTTTTGGTAACTTCTGCCATAGAATTTCCAACCATTAAATGCTGTTCATGAAATTCTTCAAAAAAACCTCTTTTATATCCTCCAAGGTTAATAAAATAAAGCTGTTCTTCCGATGTTTTCTCTCCTCTTTCTGTAATTTTCACTTCATAACCATCGATAAAACGCACTTCCTGATAACAGTCGATGTGTATTTTAGCATCTTTCCAGAACTCTTTCATATCCGGAACCAGATCTTTCAGGCTTTCCGCAATTCCGAAGAAAACATCGTGCTGCTCTATATTTCGTCCTTTCGGGGTGGCTCCGAGGATGATATAAAATAATTTCATATAAAATTCTGTTTGTGCAAAAATACGTCAAATTTATCTTTTTTAAACGTTTGGCAGACTAACGCAATAGTTTTATATTTGTAACATGTCAGAAATCATCATTCTCTTTCTTGGAGCCATTTCGGCAGGACTTCTGGGTTCTTTGACCGGATTGGGAGGAGGAGTTATCATTATTCCTTTATTAACGCTGGGTTTCGGCGTTCCTATGCATTACGCCATCGGTGCTTCTCTTATCTCTGTTATCGGAACTTCTTCCGGTGCGGCGGTAGCTTTTGTAAAAGAAGGCTTTACCAATATGAGAGTCGGGATGTTTTTAGAAATAGCCACTACTTCGGGCGCCATCGTCGGAGCTTTGGTTTCCGGAATGCTTAATCCGAATACTATCGGAATTATTTTCGCGAGTATTCTCCTTTTGACGGTTATTTTAAATTTAAAAGGAAAACCGGATCATCAGGAACCTATTATTAAGGGAAGTCTGGAAGAAAAATTAAAATTGTTCGGAACTTTTCCTGATAAAGGGGTGGTGAAAAGCTACTCTGCAAGAAATACAGTTCCCGGATTTCTGATGATGATGTTTGCAGGAGCCATGTCCGGATTACTGGGAATCGGTTCCGGTGCGCTGAAAGTTCTGGCAATGGATAATATGATGAAACTGCCTTTTAAAGTTTCTACGACGACGAGTAATTTTATGATCGGGGTAACAGCGGTTGCGAGTGCGCTGATCTATTTTCAGAGAGGTGAAATTATTCCGGTTATTGCAGCTCCGGTTCTTATTGGGGTTGTGGTAGGAAGTTTTATCGGATCTAAAACGCTGATGGTTTCCAAAACCAAAAAATTAAAGACATTCTTTGCCATTGTCATCACAATTCTTTCGGTTTACATGATGTACAACGGTATCAATAAAAGCTTCAGATAATGAGAAAGAATTTCACGGATGTAGATCTGAACCGTTCGGTAGGAAATTTGCTGAGACTGGGAGTTATCCTTTCTGTTGCAACATCTTTGATCGGCTTTATCAAACTTTTCACGGAAGGATTTAAAATGCCTAAAAAATATACTTCTCTGGATATGGGAGAATCTTCGGAAAAAGTGTGGGGACACTTCTGGAATTCGCTTTGCAAAGGAGAAGGAATGGCGATTATCCAGTTGGGAATTCTTCTTTTGGTTTTTACTCCTTTAATGAGAATTATTTTCGCATTGATTGGTTATCTAAAAGAAAAAGACTACATCTACGTAGTCATTTCTTCCATTGTTCTTGCAATTATGGCAATCAGTTTCTTTACGGGGTATGCGCATTAAACTTATTCAGATTTCTTCTTCAGAAAATCTTTTTCTAAAGAATCGAGTTCGTCCTGATATTCTTTTTTGTTCATAAAAACAGCCGGATTGTACTTATCTTTTGGCTTATGCTTTTTGTGTAAATCAAACTGACTTGCATGGGAAGCAACCCAAATATCGAAATTCAGATTTTTCATGGCATTTAAAGTATATTCATAATCTTTTTCGATAGAAGGATATGCGGTAACTTCAGAAAACTTTTTGTCAATGATAATAGTCGGCATATTCGCAATTAAAACTTTATAGCTTCTTTTACTGTCTTTGGTTTCAAACAGAAAACTGCATGATCCTTTCGTATGACCGGGATGATGAAGCATTGCTAATTTCGCATCTCCAAGCGTTACTACATTTTTATCTTTTAAAATATAATCAGGTTTTACAGGTTTAAAAGTAACACCGTATTTTCCCAGTTCATAATCCGATTTTCCACCGCTTTTCAGGACATCGGCATCGGCTTCATCCACATATAACTTTGCCCCGGTTTCTTTTTTGATGTCTGCCATTGCGCCCAAATGATCGTAATGCGCCTGTGTAAGCAACAATATTTTGGTATCCTGATATTTAAAACCAAGCTTTTTAATATTATTTTTAATGATCGGAAGCGAATCGGCAAGTCCTGTATTGATTAAAATATTTCCTTTATTCGTAACGATAAGATATGACGCAAGATCGTACGTTCCTACATAATACAGATTTCCGGCAATCCTGAACGGTTCGTAAGATTGTGACCATTCTTTAGGATGATCTTTCGGTTCATTAACTTTCTGAGCATTGATATTGGTTAAAACAAATGCTGCAAAAATCACAACAAGTTTTTTCATCATTAATTTAAATTTTTAAAGATTACATTTCATAAAATTCTAAAGGAAGCTGATCCGGATCCTGTGTGAAGAAAAATTCTTTTCCGGTATATTCGTCTATCCTTATTTCTTCGCACTCCAAACCTTTATGAATTAATTCTTCTCGCTTATCCTTTACATTTTCAACCGAAAAAGCCAAATGTCTTAAACCGCAGGATTCCGGTCGGGAAGGTCGTTGCGGAGGATTCGGAAAAGAAAACAATTCTATAACATAATGATCTCCGATGGCAAGATCGAGCTTGTAAGACTGTCTTTCTTCACGGTAAACTTCACGAATGATATTTAAATCTAAAATCTCTGTATAGAATTTTTTAGAAATTTTGTAGTCTGAACAGATAATGGCAATATGATGAATTTTCATTACTTAATGTCTTTACAATTATTTCTTCTGGTATCAATAACATATTGAATCTTCCACTCTGTTCCTATTTTAATAAGCTGGAAACTGTTGGCTCCGCAATGAGAAAATTTTCTTTTGTAATAAAATGAATACGGAGTAAAAACACTGGCAAGATTTCCGTCTGTATGGATGGCTTCAATAGTAATTTTTTCTTCTAGATCGCCTTTTGCCATTTGAGAAACAGAGTTTACAAAAGCTTCAATATCTTCGGTTTTTACGCCGTCTTTTGTAATGGTCTGAAGAATCGCGGTATCTGCAAAGGCGGATTTCATCATTTCAGGATCGGAATTTTTCATTCCGGCAAATAAATTGCGGATGGGTTTTTCAATTTCTGCATTCTGATTTTGCTGTCCAAAGCAAAGAGTTCCCAATAACAGGGAAACAGCCCACATTTTGTTCATAGGTTAGATTTTTTTATCTGAAGGTTTAAAATAACGAAATTTTAAATTTAATTTCAAATGAATTAACAAAGTTTAAACAGCAATCCGTTTGAAAACTTATAAAATTACACTAAATTTATCTGTTTATTTGAAAAATATATGTGGACATTTTACCTGAGTCTTACCTTTTTATTATTAATCTTAACCATACTGCCTAAAATTCAGCATTCGCACTGGATTTTCCGTGTGCCTGAATTTGGTAAAATACAGATCACATTTTTTACTGTTTTCACCTTTATTTTAGGTTTTTTTGTAAAAGATTCAGCATACTTTTGGTATTTTCAGGGACTTTTAATCTTAATGTTCATTCATCACAGTATCATTCTCATAAAATATACTCCGCTTTATCCGGTTAAGAAGTATTCTCAGAAGTACAAATCTTCAGATAAAGTACATTTTATTTCTGCCAATGTTTATCAGTTTAATACAGAATATGACAGGTTTATTGAGCTGATCGAAAAATGTAAACCTGATATGTTTCTGACTATGGAAAGTAATGGAGACTGGGAAAAAGCATTGCGAAAACTTGAAAAAGAGTATCCTTTTCAGCATAAAGTGACTTTTGAAAATACATATGGAATGCATTTTTATTCCAAATTAAAAATCGAAAGTTCCCAAACGCATTATTTCGTGGCAGATGATATTCCAAGTATTGAAGCGCATCTGAAAACCGAGGATGGATTTTCTTTCGTCTTCTTCGGAGTTCATCCACCTCCGCCAAGCCCAACGGAAGAAGAAACCTCAAAAGAGCGAGACGGAGATCTTCTGAGTGCCGCCAAAAGAATTACCGAAATAAAAAAACCGGTGATTGTTGTAGGAGATTTCAACAATGTAGCGTGGTCGAAATCATCCATTCTTTTCAGGAAAACAAGTCATCTTATCGATCCGAGAATCGGGCGTTCTTTTGTTTCCACCTTTCATGCAAAATACCGTTTGCTGAGATTTCCGATTGATCTGATGTTTCACAGTGAAGAAATTTTTATTGAAGACCTGAAAACGCTTGAAAATTTCGGTTCGGATCATCTACCTGTTTTCTGTGAATTTTTCATTGATTATGAACAGGAGGAAGAACAGGAGGAACGAATCGATTATGCCACAGCAGAAGAAAAAGCCGAAGCGGAGGAAATGATTGAGGAAGGAAAAGAAGAAGATGGAGAGCGTGATGCAGTGGTGACAGAAGATTAAAGTGATATAAGTCTCATAATTTATTCTACAGAACTTAATAGATTTTCTATAGAATAAATTATGAAAACTTTAATATCTTATAAATCAATTGAACTTAAAATGTTAACATTCCGGAACATTCACCGCAATTGCCAAACCGCCTTCGGAAGTTTCCTTAAAACGGTCATTCATGGATAAAGCGGTTTCCCACATCGTCTGGATTACTTCATCTAACGTTACTTTTGCTTTCGCTGGATCACTTTCCAGCGCAATGTTGGCTGCCGTGATGGCTTTTATCGCTCCCATTGTATTTCTTTCGATACAAGGAATCTGTACAAGTCCTTTTATCGGATCACAGGTTAAGCCTAAATGATGCTCCATGGCAATTTCGGCTGCCATTAAAACCTGACCGACACTTCCTCCCAAAATTTCGGTAAGACCGGCTGCAGCCATCGCCGAAGAAACGCCTACTTCCGCCTGACAACCGCCCATTGCCGCAGAAATGGTTGCATTTTTTTTGAATAATGTACCGATTTCTCCTGCTACTAAAAGGAATCTCACAATGTCATCTTCGCTGGTAAATTCCGTAAAAGCCTGTGCATACATCAAAACTGCCGGAATTACACCACTTGCACCGTTCGTAGGCGCGGTAATGATTCTTCCGAAACTGGCGTTTTCTTCATTCACAGCCAATGCAAAACAGGAAATCCATTTATTGATATTGGTGAAATTTTCTTCGGCTTCTACAACCTGCTGAAACCATTCATCTTTATTTTTGTAGATTTTATCTCCCAGTAATTTTCTGTTGATTCCGGCTGCACGACGCGTAACATTCAATCCGCCCGGAAGAGTTCCTTCTTTATTGACACCTTTGTAAATGCATTCTTTGATTTGCTGCCAAATGTAAAGTGCTTCCGCTCTTGTTTCGTCAGGTGTTCTCCAGCTTTCTTCGTTGATTAAAATTAAATCTGAAATGCGATTCAATCCTAATTTTTCACAATATTTTACAATGTCTGAAGATTTATGACAAGGATATAAGGTTCGGACACAATGTTTCTGAATCGATTTTTTTTCCTGACTCATGATAAAACCGCCGCCTACAGAATAAAAATCCTGCACAAGTTCGGTTCCGTCTTCAAAAACAGCTTTGAAAATCATTCCGTTGGGATGATACTCCAAAGATTTATGCATATTCAGCACCAAATGATGCCCGTAAATGAACGGAATTTCTTTTTCGCCACCCAGATTGAGAATTTGGGTAGATTTTATTTTTTCTATTTTTTCATCAATTTTTGTGGTATCGATTGTTTTAAAATCTTCTCCATTCAGACCCAGCATTCCGGCAATATCGGTTCCGTGACCGATCCCCGTTTTTGCCAGTGAACCGAAAAATTCAAGGAAAACTTCTTTTACCTCTTCAATTGATCTTTCTCTTTTAATAATCCTGATGAATGCAGATGCCGCATTCCAAGGTCCCATTGTATGCGAACTGGACGGACCTATTCCTACTTTTATAATCTCAAAAACCGATATTGATTCCATATAGAAAATTGCTCATTTTTCCTAAACGCAAAGATACACGATAAATCGAGATGCAAAAGCCGGAGTTGAAAATTCAGCTCCGGCTTTCAAATTAAAACTATATGAACACTTGTAGATAACCTTTTTTGTGTGAATGGCGAATGGTGAATCTGCTTCACATTCAATTATTAATTGTTTTTAAGCTTAAATAAATTAACAATTGACCATTTATTATTCAATATTCTCTTTCTCAGCAGAGACTTTCTTCATGCTGCGAAATATCCAGTCCCATATCTTCGGATTCTTCTGAAACTCTTAAAGTAATAATGCTGTCGGTAATTTTATACAAAAGCAATGATCCGAAAAACGTAAAAACAGAAACCAACAGTAATGCAGCCATATGATGGGCAAAAACTTCAAAACCACCGTGAAGAAGACTTGCTTTTTCGCCGTGTGCAAAAATTGCCGTTAAGATCATACCCATGATTCCTCCTACTCCATGACAGGCAAAAACGTCTAAAGTATCATCAATTTTCTTTAACGCTTTCCAATTCACCATTATATTAGAAACAATAGCAGAAATAAATCCTATAAAAAGACTTTCTGCAACGGAAACAAAACCACAGGCGGGAGTAATTGCGACTAAACCAACAACGGCTCCAATGCACGCTCCTAAAGCTGAAACTTTTCTTTTATTAATCCTGTCGAAAAAGATCCACGTCATCATCGCGGAAGCTGAAGCTATTGTTGTTGTTCCGAAAGCCGTTGCTGCCGTTGCATTGGCTGCCAAAGCCGAACCTGCATTAAAACCAAACCAACCGAACCAGAGCATTCCTGTTCCCAACATCACGTAAGAAATATTGGAAGGATCGTGATGAGGTTTTTTCCTGTTTCCAACCACCATTGCGCCTGCTAAAGCTGCAAAACCGGCACTCATGTGTACAACAGTGCCTCCTGCAAAATCTTTTACACCAAAATATTTATTCAGTAATCCGTCCGGATGCCAAACCATGTGACAAAGCGGGGTATAAATAAACAGGCTGAAAAGTACCATGAATAAAAGGTAAGAGATAAAACGTACTCTTTCTGCAAAAGAACCCGTAATTAACGCAGGAGTAATGACTGCAAATTTCATCTGAAATAAGGCAAAAAGAATAAAAGGAATCGTAGAAGCCATCGCTTTATGCGGCAATACTCCTACTCCGCTGAAAAAAGGATAGCTCAAAGGGTTGCCGATGATTCCGTAATGTTCTCCATTGATGGTAAAACCAATAGAATCTCCGAATGAGAGGGAAAAACCAACCACTACCCACAAAATAGAAATTACTCCCAAAGCAATAAAACTTTGAAGCATCGTAGAAATTACGTTTTTCTTTCCCACCATTCCTCCGTAGAAGAAAGATAAGCCGGGAGTCATTAATAAAACAAGACCTGCCGCAGCAAGAATCCAAGCAACATCTGCCCCTACAATTTTATCCTCGCTTAAAAATGCTCCGGTATTCGGAAAATCTGTAATGGGACTCCAGAATAGTCCGCCAACGGCAATCAAAGCAATTATCGCAAAAGAAACGATCCATTTTAAACCTACTGTCATAAAAATTTGTGTTTTACCCCTTCAAATGTAAGGATAAATTTTTAAAAACAATAAAAATTCAAAACAAACCCCTGTAAAATTAATTGAAATTTAATTTTAAAACCAAATTCTACTCTAACACCCCCTTTAAAATAGATGCAACTTCTTTAAATTTTGTAATTGGGAATAAATGGCTCCCTCCTTTGATTACATAATCGGGTTTGGAATTTTTGATCGGGAAAACAATATCGCGGTCTGCCAAGATCTGTACCACATCGGGATTTTCTTCGAACTTCCAGTCTGAAATCTTTTCAATCGACCATTTTAAATAATACGGATCTCTTACCCTGAAATATTGCAAAACTTTAGGATTTCGGGGATCAAAGAATTTTCTTACAACGGAATACATATTGGTGGTTCTTTCGTTGAAGAAAGTAACAGGCAGAACTTTTGGAATTTTCGTGATCTGTCCGGCTTTGATGAGACGGGATTTTTCTTTATCAGATTTAATGCTTCCGAGGATCACCACTTTTTTGGCAGGTTTCAGCCTGTTGATCTCCTGCACCATAATTCCCCCGAAAGAATATCCCACCAGATAAAAAGGCTCCGAATCATCAATCTTTTCTGCCATTCTCTTTACATAATCTGAGAACTCTTCATTTTGATGAGGAATCAGCCATTCGATAAAAACCACTTCGTGATGCTTTGGAAATTCAATTTTCTCCAAAACCTTAAAATCTGCACCAAGTCCGCTTACTACATAAATTTTCATACCACTAAAATAAAAAAATCAGTCAAAAAAAATGAGCGCTTTCCAAAGAAATCGCTCATTTTGATGTATTAAAAGGATAATTCCTTATTTCTTTTTAACAGGCGTTCTGTTTTCGTTATCCAAAACTGCTGTTGAAATTCTGAACTGGATATCCATTTCGTTTTTAATGAAATAATCTTTCAGAGAAGACTGGTAGAATACTTTGAAGTCCCTTCTGTTCAGTGAGAATTTAGCAGACTCGATTACTACGGTAAACTGAGTAATATAAACGTTTGCAGGGAACGTGATAGTTTTTCTCACTCCTTTAATCGTTACATCTCCGTAAACGGTAGAATTGTACTCGCTGTTTGCCAGAGGAATAATTTTCGTTAAATGGAATTTCGCCAACGGAAATTTCTTAACGTCGAAGAAATTTGAACTTTTAAGATCGTTCGTTAATTTTACCATATCTTCATCCTGGCTTGAAACATCACCCGCCATTAAGGATTTCATATCGATAACGAATTCTCCGTCCACCAAAACTGTTTTATCAAAAGTAAATTTTCCACTTTTCAGCTTTATGGTTCCGGAATGGGTAGTAGGAACTGTTTTTACAACTTTATATCCCCACCATCTGATGTCCGACGATGTTACTTTTACCACTTTATCTCCTTTCTTCTGAGCGAAAACAAATGACATACTTACGCACATCATAGCAAACAATAGTAATCTTTTCATTCTTTTTTATTTACAATTCAACAAAAATAAAAAAAAGTGTAGAACTTCTACACTTTTAACAATCTTTTTTTGATTAAATTATTTAGCTGTTACCTTTACAAGCAAATCCATATCATCTTTCACAAGAACATCCTGCATTGTAGATTTGTAAGCCACATCAAATTTCTGTCTGTCGATAGAGAATTTGTTAGACATTAAGCTTACTGTTCCGTTTGCGTATGTAATTTTTGCAGGGAAAGAAATAGCGTTGGTTTTTCCTTTTACCGTTAAGTTTCCTGTAACTAAAGAAGTATACACTTTATCGTTGTTTTTCTTTACTCCGGTGATTTTGAAAGTTGCCGTAGGATATTTTTCAACTTCGAAGAAATCTCCGTTTTTAAGGTGACCGTTCAGTTTCTGCTGATATTCTCCGGAAAGATCTGTTGCGTTGATAGAAGTCATATCCAATACGAAAGAACCGCCAACCAACTGGTTTCCTTTCAATACCATTTCTCCGGATTTTACTTTTACCGTTCCGTTGTGAGAGCTTGCCTCAGATTTTGCGATTTTATAACCCCACCACTGTACATCAGAGCTTACTACTTTTTTTGCCTGTCCGAATGCTAATCCGCTTGCTAAAACTGCTAATAAAAATATTTTTTTCATTTGAATAAAAGTTATTTTCTTGTTTGTTATTTACTGGTGCAAATGTAACTAACTGCTTTGAGAGATTTCATTGATGTACATCAATAAATACATTTTTATTTCATGAGTAATATCATCCATAAAAAAAACTCCGAATTTCTTCGGAGCTTTGTTTTATTCTTGATAGTAAGCGGTGTAAAGCGCTGCACCATTGAGTGCCGTATTCGGATTTCTGTTCAGATAAATCGGAATATTTCTCAGCATTTCCTCCATCTTATCGCTGATCTTGAACTTCTCGTAAAATTTATCTTTGTTAATATAGTCTGCAATTGTTTGCGGAATATCTCCGGAAATGAATAAACCACCGGTTGCTTTTAATTTCAATGTTAAATTGTTTGCCTCTCTTGCTAAAAATTCAAGGAACGTGTCTAAGGCAATCTTACAGATAAGCACATCTTCTTCCACTGCAGCTTTGTAAAGTTCTTCCACAAAGTTGCCATTTGCGAAACGATCGGCAAGCCATTCCGGTTCCGGATGTCTTTTCACGTCTCTCAGGAATCTGTAAATATTGAATAAACCACCTTTAGACAATACATTTTCCCAGCTTACGATTCCGTAGATATTATTCAGGAATTGATAAAATTCTACCTCAACGTTTGTTCTTGGAGAGAATTCTGAATGTCCTCCTTCTGTTGCAAATGGTCTTAAATATTTTCCGTCGAAGAAATATCCGGCTTCACCCAGACCATTTCCCGGAGCTAAAATTGCTACATTTCCGTTTTCCAGATGTCCGCTTGTGTAGATCGGATCAAGGTCTGCATCTTCTAAAAGCCCCATTCCGTAAGCCGAAGCTTCAAGGTCATTCAGCATATCTACTTTTTCAAAACCTAAATCTCTTTTGTATTCTTCTACATCAAGATTCCAGCCTAATCTTGCCGGACTGCTTTTTCCGTTCAGAACCGGTCCCGGAACCGCTATTCCAAGCCTTTTTACGTTTTCAAGCTGATTGTCCTGAATAAACTTTTTCAAAATTTCTGAAAAAGAAGCATATTCTTTGGTAGGGTATTTATTCTGGATTTTAATCTCAAGACCTCCGTTACCGGAGACGAAATATCCTAAAGTTGTAATATCTTCACGAAGGTTTGCGCCAATGATAGAAACATTATCATTGCTGTCATTTTTTACTCCCGGTAAATAAAGTGGAAATTTTGGATTCAAAATCATAACCTCAAATTTTATCAAATATAATAATATCTTTTGTAAATTTTCGTTAGAAATAAAAAACCTTCTCAAAAAATCGAAAAGGTTTGGTTAATAATTGCTTATATTTAAATCTAACTACTTTCCTAAAGGAATGTTGTAAGAAAATCCTACCCCAATGTTGCCCACATTGTAGTCCTGATTAGGCAAATCGCCCTTGCTTCCTACAAAAACTTTCTGATACTGTACAAAGAAATTCCAGTCCTGGTTATGGTATCCAATTTCCGGTTTTAAGTAAAAACCACCATTTGGTCTGTCTAAAGTAACATTAGAAGCCACTTTATCATCACCTACCAAAAATCCGTATCCTAAGTCTGTACCAAAATAAAATCCTGTCTGTTTCGGATAAACTCTCAATAATGCAGCTACAGGAACTACTCCTACATCATTATTGTTATATCCGTTGTTATCCTTTCCGAAATAGTGTGTATATCCTGTTGCGATCCCCAATCCGAATCCCGGAGTTACAAGGTTCTGATAGGCTACATCCACTCCTACTGCCATAGAAGTATTGTCAGAAGGAACTGCTAAACCAACATTTGCTCCTACCTTTATCATATTATTCATCTGTGCACTTTGTGCGCTCAATGCTCCTGCAGTCAAAATTCCGGCAAATAAAATTGCTTGTTTAAACATTTTCATAACTCTGATTTTTTAAATTTTACTACGCTGAAATATGTAAAAATCGTGCCAAGCAAAGCCTTTACAGCAACTTTAACAATGCTTAAAAACGTAAAAAATTGAAATTCAATTCATTATTTTGACTAAAAAATTAAATAAACGTTTAAAAAATTATTCTGAAAATTAAGACAGGGTTAAACATTTAATCAGAATATATTTAAAAAACTTATTCAATATTAACAATTCTTAACCGTTATTAATTTTAACCTTACTTCATTACACCCATCAAAAAGTAAATAATTGATATGATTTCTCCATCATTACTCAACAATAAACACCTTCTCTGGCGCGCAGGATTCGGACCGGAAATCAATCAGCTTGAAGATCTTCATAAAAAAGATATTAAAAGCCTGATGAATGATTTGTTTAAAGAAGAAACATTTCTTTATGTAAATTATGATACGCCCGATATTGCAGAAACCGGAGATTACATGATGAATGATCAGACTCCGGCAGAAAAGAAAAAAGAAATGCAGAGAATCAGCCGACAGCAAAACGAAGAGCTCAATCTGAATTTTCTTGATAAAATGGTAAACAGCAAAGAGCAGATGAGGGAGAAAATGGCTTTTTTCTGGCATGGACATTTTGCTTCCAGAGTTGTTAATCCGAAATTTAACCGACAGATTTTAAATGTTATCCGAAAAAATGCACTCGGAAACTTTAAAGATCTATTATTTGAAGTCAGTCAGGCTCCGGCGATGCTGAATTTTCTTAACAATCAGCAGAACAAAAAAGATCATCCCAACGAAAATTTTGCCCGTGAAGTGATGGAACTTTTCACTATGGGACGAGGAAATTATACGGAGAAAGACATACGGGAAGGTGCGAGAGCTTTTACAGGATGGGGATCTGATAAAGAAGGAAATTTTAAAGAAAGAAAAAATCTTCACGATGAAGGCTCAAAAACTTTCCTCGGAAAAACAGGCAATTTTACAGGTACAGATGTTTTAAATATCATTCTTGAAGAGAAAGCAACGGCAAAATTCATCACCACAAAAATCTATAAATTCTTCGTGAATGAAAATGTTGATGAAAACATTGTAAAATCCCTGAGCGAAAGTTTTTACCAGTCCGGTTACGACATTAAAAAACTCATGATGGATATTTTTTCCGGTTCTTGGTTTTACGATAAAAAAAATATCGGTAGCCGTATAAAATCTCCGATTGAACTTATGGCAGGAATCATGCGGTCGCTTCCCATGAATATTCAGAATCCTGAAAACCTCATCGTTTATCAGAAATTACTGGGACAGATGCTTTTGTACCCGCCGAACGTTTCGGGCTGGCCGAACGGAAAATCGTGGATCGACAGTTCGACTTTAATGTTAAGACTTCAGATTCCGCAGATATGGTCCGGCTTGCGACCGTTAGATTACCGTCCGAAAGAAGATGATGATTTGGATATGGGTTTAAAAAACAACACGAATTCTTTAACGAAAAGTTTTAAAAACCCGAATATTACGATCGATTGGACTCGTGTAGAAAAGATTTTTAACGGAAAGAATGTGGAAGATTATTTAATTCAGAGTTCAAAATCTCTGGATATGAATTCGGTGAAAAATTTCTCCGACAACAGTGTGAAAATGAATGTCATTAATCTCATGTCGACACCGGAATATCAGTTAATGTAGTTTTCAGGTCGCAGTAGCAGATTTTAGCTTACCGTTAAAATACAGCTTTAAAACCAGCAACCTGTCATCTTTACCCTAAAACCTAAGCTTATGTTAATCAAAAGAAGAGAATTCCTAAAAATAAGTTCATTGGCAACCGCATCTTTTCTGATGCCGAATTTTCTAAAAGCCATGACATTCGATGATGCACTGGAACCCAATCAGAAAATACTGGTGGTACTGCAGTTTACAGGAGGAAATGATGGTCTGAATACGATTATTCCGACAAAAAATGATATTTATTTCAAGGAAAGAAATAAAATTGCCATTCAGAATTCCATGCAGCTTACGGACGAAGCCGGAATTAATCCTGCACTCTCCTATTTCAAAGAACTGTACGATCAGGGAGAACTTTCTGTAATGAACAATGTCGGCTATCCGAATCCCGATAAATCACATTTCCGAAGCATGGACATTTGGCATTCCGCAAGCAGAAGCGATGAATATCTTGACACAGGCTGGCTGGGAAGATTTCTCGATGAAGAATGTTATAAATGCGACCACCCGACTCAGGCTCTGGAAGTGGACGATATGCTGAGTTTAGCTTTAAAAGGCGAAAACAACAAAGCATTTGCCTTTAAAGATCCGAAAAGATTATATCAGACCAGTCAGGAAAAATATTTCAAATCACTTTACGATCATCATCATGACGATGAAACAGTTTCCTACCTGTATCAGACTTTAGGCTCTACCATCAACAACGCAGACTACATTTTCGAAAAAAGCAAAGCGAAAAAAACAGAACAGACTTACCCGAATTCTCAGCTCGGAAAAGACTTTAAAACCGTTTCTTCTTTAATAAAATCTGACATCAATACAAGAGTGTATTATCTTTCCATCGGAAGCTTTGATACACACGTGAACCAGAATGAAAGACAGCAAAAACTCTTTACAGACATTAATGATGGGGTAAAAGCGTTTGTTGCGGATATGAAAAGCAACGGACTTTTCAATGATATTTTACTGATGACTTTTTCAGAATTTGGTCGGCGTGTTGCCCAGAATGCAAGTAACGGAACCGACCATGGAACGGCAAATCAGATGTTTTTCATCAGTGGAGGTTTAAAGAAAAAAGGAATTATGAATGCACTTCCCGATTTACAGAATCTGAATGAAGGAGATTTAATCTACACCGAAGATTTCCGGAAAATTTATGCTACTATCCTTAAAAACTGGCTGAAAGCAGACTCTTCTAAAATTCTCGGCTGGAAAAACGGAGTATATGATTTTGTATAAGGAACAGGAAGAAGCTAATTTTAAAAACAAAAAGAGGCTGTTGCAAAAATGAACAGCCTCTTTTCTATAATTTAAATCTAACTACTTGTCATGTTAATTCGTGGATGCAGGAAGTTGCTTAGGATCTTCTTTTTTCTGACTTTTCTGATCAATTTTCTCAGAAATCTTCTTCACGATAAATTCGATAACCAAAGGCGCAACTACTGCTACAACTGCTTTTAATATTCTTGATTTCATACTGTTTATTTTTTTATGATTCATGCAATACAATTTCTAAGCCAAGATTTTTATCAGTCTTCATCCGGAACAGCAAGGTTTTCATAATTTTTAGCTGCCGCTTTGAATTTTTCTTCCAGTCTCAGCCTGAGCTTTCTCGGTTTATGCACAACCAGACATTCTCCGAACCCCAAAAGAAGTCTTTCCAGTTCAAAATTCAGCTGTACACAGATTTTAAAAATAGTACCCTCATTACTTTCGCTTACAATTTCCTGACTGGCATGAAAAGGTTTGGTCTTCACATAAGGCGCATTGGAAGAATCTACGAAGAAAACCACATTTCGCGGAGCCATCGTTGGCGAAACGCTCACTCCTACAATATCCTTAAAATATTCGTCGCCGTCGAGATTCATATCAATATAATCGATTTTTTCCTCAATCTGAATATCTTCCATTCTGTCCAGAGCAAGATTGTAGACATACTGCTTATTGGAACAGATCAAAAACCAGCGGTTGTTAAATTCCTTCAGCAACTGCGGATGAACAATATAAGAATCTGATTCTCTTGCTTTAAAACTTTTATACGTGATGTTTAGTACTTTCTTGTGCAAAATCGCATCATACAGAATATCAATATATTCCAGTCCTTTCAATTGCTCATTTTTATCTAAATGAATAATTGATTTCTGGTTCGTGGAATGGATGGAATCTTCCAGCTTCTGGATCACCCCGTTCATTTCCTTGAACATCGAAAAATCTTTGAACTGCTTTAGAATCTGCACCGCATTATTCATGGCTTTCAGATCACTTTCATTAACCGAAATATTGTGAATGCTGTAATCCGGATCGCTGTAGCGGTAATATTTTCTTTCGTATACCTCAATCGGTGCTTCATACCCGAATTTTTCGCTCCGCATATTCTGCAGATCAAGCTGTACCGTTCTTTTGCTTACAAAAGATTCTTTCCCTTCAAATTCGAACAAAGCTTCCGAACATTCGTCAATAAGATCTTCGAGTGTATATTTCCGGTATTTATTTTTCAGGCATTTATCCAGTGTTTTGTACCGGATGAGCGCGTTTTTATTGGATGACATACGATGAGGTTAAATTTTAGGTTAAGACTGAGATTGAGGTTGAATTTAATATAAGGTAGTGAAATTCCCCTCCTCTGGAGGGGTGGCGAAAAATCTTGGATTTTTTGACGGGGTGGTTAAAAGTTACCATTTTTCATGATCTCTTTCTTACCAAGCAAGCACTTAATCTCTTCTAAATTGTTTGAGATTACTTCGTCATTTCTGAACTGCGTTCGCAGACTTCCGTTATTTTCGCAATGACAGTTTACTTTCTACTTAAGGCTTTTCCTTCAAAAGAAATTCCTTCCCAGCCGGATTCTATAAAGTTTCTGATATTCTGATGATCCGTCCCTTCAGGATTTTTAAGAACATCTTCCCTGTAAAATTCTCCGAAAAGATTCAGCGTTTCTTCTTTAGATAAATCATTTAATTTCGCAAAACTAAAAATCTTACAGGAACCATTATTCTGATTGGCTTCATTTACTGTATTTCCGTTCGTAAATTTTGTCGGGGTAAAATCGTAATGTTCATCAATAAAAGCAATTACATCCTTAAACTGAATTTCCTCTGCCGATTTTTCTAGTTGTTCAAATAACATATCTTAATTTTTTATTTATAAATAATTCAATTTTAAAACAGAAATCCGCTCGATCGGAGCAATATCTGTGTAGAAAAGTTTTAAAAAACCATTTCTCGTTCTTTAAGGACACTATTTTTTTGAAATGATTCAGTATCCACTTTAGAGCTTTATTTGTTCCTCACAAAAATCTTTGATTTTTAAATCTGATGTGCTCTAAAGTATTCTCAATCATTTAACTTAAAACTAATGTGACTCATGTGTCAACTAACTTTTGTGCCTTTTGTGGTCAATTCGTCAAAAATAATTAAAATAATTTTATCTGCGCAAAAAGATTGCACACTTTAGTCCTTACTTTGCATCATCAAAATGAGAGAACACATGGAATTTAACGGAAATCATTTAATCGAATTAGGATACAGACCAGCGAAATGGTTTAAAGAAGCGATTGAATTCATCAACGAAAATAATTTAGACGAAACTCAGATAAAAGAATATCTGGAACAGTTTAAACAGCCCGAACTGATTCCGCTTCATGAAACGGCAAAAGATTTTGTGATCAACATCAGAGCAGAACACGAAAGTGAAAATGATAACGTGGAAAAAGTAATCAACACGATGAAAGTCCTGATGAAAACGCCGACTCTGGAAAACGGAGCCATTATGCCGGATGCTTGTCCTACAGGTCCTGCAGGTCATATTCCTGTTGGTGGTGTGGTTGTGGCAAAAAATGCGATTCATCCGGGATTCCATAGCGCAGATATCTGCTGTTCTGTGATGCTGACGGATTTTGGAAAAGCAGATCCTAAAGAAGTTTTGGATGCAGCCCATTCCATCACGCATTTCGGATACGGTGGAAGACCAAGAGGAGAACAGATGCCAATGTCTCAGGAATTGATGGATGCTTTCAGAAAGAATGATTTTCTGAATGACGAAAAATTAATAAGCATTGCACGTTCTCATATGGGAACTCAGGGCGACGGAAACCATTTCCTGTTTGTCGGAATTTCCAAAAATACAGGAAACACGATGTTGGTAACACACCACGGTTCAAGAGCTCCGGGCGCAGCTTTATATGATAAAGGAATGAAGGTTGCGAACCAGTTCAGAATGGAAATTTCTCCTGAAACCTTAAGAGAAAACGCATGGATCCCTTATGAAACGGAAGAAGGAAAACAATATTGGGAAGCCTTACAGTTAATCAGAAAATGGACGAAAGAAAATCATATTTCCATTCATGATGCCGCTTTGAATAAATTGGGAATCGAGAAAGAAGACCGATACTGGAACGAGCATAATTTTGTTTTCAAAGATGGAGATTTATTCTACCACGCAAAAGGTGCAACGCCTTTGGATGATAAATTTATGCCGGATATTACAGGTCCGAGATTAATTCCTTTGAATATGGCAGAACCGGTTTTGATTGTAAAAGGAATTACCAACGAAAGAAATCTGGGTTTTGCGCCTCACGGAGCAGGAAGAAATTTCAGCAGAAGTCAACATAAAAAATCGTTGGCGCATAAAACCATCGAAGAAGTTTTTGAAGAAGAAACCAAAGGATTAGATATCCGTTTCTTCACGAATGAAATTGATATTTCTGAACTTCCAACTGCTTATAAAAGTGCAAAAAATGTAAGAGCGCAGATTGAAGAATACGGATTGTGTGAAGTTCTGGATGAAGTGATGCCTTACGGATGTATCATGGCAGGTGATGTTCAGAAGAATGCGCCTTGGAAGAAAAAGAAGAAGTTTAGAAAAGCATAGAATTTCTTTTGTCTTGAAACAAAAGAAACAAAAAGTTCAAGACCTGGAAACTTCCGCTAAAAATTAAAACTTAATCCTAAAATTCCCAAAACTTGCGCGAATTCAAGATAAGTTCTTCGGTTCAAAAGTGCAAGCGCGCTTCAGACAATGGGAATTTTTTAACGGATTAATTTTAAATTTTCTTAACGCTTCACTTTCCGAAGTCAGATTATTGGAAGTTAAGAATTCAAAATTATCCGTAAAAACAGATTAAGAACAATTCGTTAACAAAAAGAAAACTAATAACCGAACCTTGCAGGTGTAAAAGCCTGTAGGGTTTAATGAAAACCTTTAATCATAAGGTAGGAACAGTAGCTCAGATGGTAGAGCAACAGATTACTTTTCGCTTTTGGCAAATAAAGTTCCTATGTATTCCAGTTGTGGGTCGCAGGTTCGAGTCCTGCCTGTTCCTCAAAAAAAATGAAAAAAAATTGTTAGATATACACAAAGGCGCAATTTATTTAAAAGCTATACTTGTTAAGGCGCAAGGATTTTATCTCCGATAAAATTTAATGCTGAATATTTTAGCTAAAAATGTCGCACTGAGTTTGCCGAAGTGTCCGCCTTTTTAAAAAACTTTAAGGCAAAGGGAGTTCCTATAAATTATTTGGAAAATTACTCCCCGCCTATTAAAAATTATAGGTAAAAGGAGTTCCTATAACACTTCACTTTTAATGAATCTTACTCCTCACTTATTTTTTTAAACTCAAAACAATGAAAACATTAAAATTATTCAACGCTGTACTGGCAAAAGAATCGGATGCTGAAGTCTTTATTTCTCAGGATGGTTTCATCATCGAACCTCATGCAATCTGGGCAAAAAAAGAAATTATTTCCTATTACGCTAAAGAAAAGCTGAACGGAAACGATCTCAACAAAACGTTCCATAAATCTTGGCAGAAGATTAAAGAAAGTACAAGATTCGAACTGTTGATGGAACAGCTCTTTCATTATTTTTCCACCTATGGAAGCAGATTTCAGGGTGAAGTATACATTCCGGATGAAGTGTTGAATATCCCGGATCTGAAGCTTAATTTTAAAGTTATTAAAGCCTGTTCCGAAGAAGAAATGCAGGAAAAATGTCTTGCTATTCTAAGATCAGGAATTGCTCTGAAAGAAGAAACAATTGATGATTTACTATCTATTCTGCACGACGAACTGGAATATGATTTTACAGGAAAAGAAAATATCAGAAACAAAGAAGCCATCATAAAAATTGCCGACCGTTACGACGTTTATCCTGAAAATAATGTTGAATTTTTGCGTTACGTGATCTACAAAACCACAAAAGAAACATTATTAATTAAAAACAATGATTTGATTAATGATATTAAGCAAAGCAAATTCAATCCGACTTATCTTTTTGAAAGTTTCGGACTGGAAAAAATGGCGGAAATTTTTAACCGTTTCAAGCCTTTATTTTTAGCCTATAAAAACAGGGCGCCAAAGGTGATTAATAAAATTTCGAAGCTGTCGAAAATTTATCACAAACCATTAATTTCGAATCCATTGAATAACGCAACCAATATGTTACTGGAAAACAGCGATCTGCACTGGCTGGAAAATGCCACTCCGTTTGCTTTGTTTAAAGCTTTATCGGCTTGTTATTCAAGAATGTACGGTCAGGATACTTTTGTATACAGAATCCGAAACGGAAAATCGTGGACGAAAAAATCAATCGGAACTTCCGTAAATGAACTGAACTACGATTTTATCTTAAGCTATTTAAAATCAAAATATCGTTTTGAAGGTAAGAAATTCTATTTCCCTGAAGATGTAGAATTTGCCTTACCGACTTCTGAAAAGATGTTTGTAGGGAATATTCCGACGGGAACAAGATTTTTCGGTGAAAGATTAGCAGTAGGAATTTACTGGGAAAATGCATGGGGAGCTTATGATTTGGATCTTTCAGGATTAAATATTGCCGGAAAAATCGGATGGAATGCCGCTTACAGCCAAAATTCTGGTCAGTTGATGTATTCCGGAGACATCACTTCCGCGCCAAACGGTGCTGTAGAATATCTTTACGCAAACAGAGGTTTAATGGCTCCTACTTTGGTAATGAACAACGTTTTCAACGGAAACAGCGACTGCGGATATAAAATTGTTATCGGAAAAGGCGATGCCGTTTCTTACGATTATATGATGAATCCGAACCATCTTTTTGCTGAAGCAAAATGTCAATCCGTACAAAAACAGACCGTTTTGGGAATGTTGCTGCCAAAAGACGGAAGACAGTGTTTCGTACTGCTGAATTTCGGAGCAGGACATGCTCATGTTTCAGGAAATACAGAAATTTCCGTAATGGCAACGAACGCTTTGTATCAGCAATGGTACGAACCGATATCCTTCAATCTTTTGATTCAGGAATTAGGAGCTGAAATCGTTTATGATAAAGAAAATGCCGACTTTGATTTTTCTTTGGAAAATCTGGAGAAAGACAGTTTTACGAAGATTTTTAAATGATAAAATTTTTGAGGCTAGATAATTTTAACGCAATGCCCGCAAAGTTATATTTATTAAAATGATCTTATTTATTTGTTCGCAAGGGCAATTCGTTCAGCTAATGATAAAAACGTAATTTAAGTAGGAAAGCATATTATTTATGAAAAATGTTGTACGTAGCTTTACGTCATAAACGGCTGTTAAAGACTTTGCTTAATAGCAGATGAAATCTGCCCTTACTTTGCTTTCTTTTAAAGTATATCATTGGAAAATAGAAACTTTGCGTATAAAATCTAAAGTTAAAATTTCAAACAGATATAAATAATTTTTTCAACTTTTTAAAAGCTCTTAAAAACATTACTATCAGTTTGTATAAACTCATTTTAAATTTAACCGCAAAAGAGGCAAAAGACTTTAGCGGTTAATTTAAAGTATTTCAAAAGTCTGCAAAGAGAAAAAATCTTTGATTTTTTTTAACTTATGTACTCTTTCTTTCCATTTAAGTAGTAAACTTAAAAAACTAAAATGTTTACACCTTTTGCATCTTTTGCGGTAAAAAGTTTAGACAAGTTTTACATAAAATAATCCTGCGTAAAAAGATTGCGCAGGATGTTTTTTATTTTGTATCAAATTTAAAAATCATGACACCAAAAATAATAGATAAATTAAAAGAAGTTGAAGAAAAACGCGGTGTAGAAATACTGCTTGCCGTAGAATCGGGAAGCCGCGCTTGGGGATTTGCGTCTCCGGACAGCGATTACGATATACGCTTCACATACCGACACGAAAAAGACTGGTATCTTTCGCCGTGGGATAAAGATGAAACCATAGAATTTATGACGGAAGACGATCTGGACGGTTCCGGATGGGATCTAAGAAAAACGTTCCATTTATTGTTGAAGTCAAACGCGGCTTTGCTGAGCTGGTTCTACTCTCCTATCGTTTATGTGAAAAATGAAAAATTTTACGATCTGTTTAAACCTTTGGCGGACAAATGCTTTTCTCCGATAGCCGTATTTTATCACTATTCAAGCATGAGCAAAAAATATCTCGAAGCATGCAGACTTGATGAGGTAAAACTGAAATCTTACTTTTACTGTTTACGAACCACTTTAACCGGAAAATGGATATTGGAAAAAGGGACGGTTCCGCCTGTTTTGTTCAGTGAATTGCTGGTCTTAGTAGATGATTTTACAAGAACGAAAATAGAAAATTTAATCGCTTTAAAATCCACAAAAGGAGAATCTTACCATCATCCGAATGACTGGGAACTCTTCGGATTTTTAGAGAAGACCATACTGGATAATGAAGAAAGAGCTAAAAGTCTGAAAGGAGGAAATTCGGATAAAAACGAAATGGAGCGGGTTTTCAGGGAAATATTAAACTTGTCTTAATGAAAACACAAAAAAACAACCACAAATTATTGACAAAATTTGGGGAAATATTATTTAAAAAATATGAGCTTCAAAATGAATGGGTTTCTGAAATTCCTCCTGATAATTATGAAATTTCATTTATTATCAGTAATAAAATCAATTGGGATCTGATAAAACAAATTGTAGAAGATCTTATAGAAAATAAAAAGAATTTGGCTGAAAGATCAGAATCATTATTAGTTCCTTTTCATAAAACGATCTTTAATAATGAATACCAAGAAAAGGATGGATATTTTGAACTTATTTGCGTAGAAATTAAAAAATATGATGAAAATTTTAATTACGAAATAAATCTGTTATTTGCAATTCATTCAAAAACTAATTTTGTAATGGATCCTTATGCAACATATTCTTGCGTATTTTTAAAAAGACAATATACTTATGTCCTTAAGAAAGTAGAAAGGGAAATATAAACAGAATCTTAAGTTTTATGAAATTTACCTTTATCTAAAAATAAATACTGTTACAATGAAAAACCTCATCGCGCTCTCTCCTATGTACACGGAAGACAGCAACAATCTTAAAAAAGCATCCCTCAATTCACCCTACGAGTTGAGCCGGTTTAATGCAAAATGGAATGTTCCCGAAGAATTTCGTGCAGACGTGATTGCGGTGTATGGTGAAGATATTTATGCTGAAATTGTGGCGGAACAATGCAGTCTTACATTGACAAAACCAGATGACGACTGGCTTTCAAAAGTTTCGGAGGAATTTACCAAAAGAAAAATCTCTTATGGAAAGCTGAAAGATTTCGTGCATGAAGAAAATATTTTCATCAAATGTTCCGATTTTAAAAGTTTTAAAGCCGGAATTTTTGATAAAGTCGCCAACATCAAAGGTTTTGATACATTGGATCTGGAAAGCAGGGTTTTCACTTCCGAAGTCGTAGAATGGGAACTGGAAGTAAGATGTTTTGTCTTAAATAATCAAATAATAACGCATTCTTCTTATTGGAGAAATGACGTTTTTGACACCAATACGCTTTCCGAAAACGAAAAGAAAGAGCTTTTTG
This sequence comes from Chryseobacterium sp. C2(2020), assembly GCF_014218915.1. NCBI lineage: Bacteria > Pseudomonadati > Bacteroidota > Flavobacteriia > Flavobacteriales > Weeksellaceae > Chryseobacterium > Chryseobacterium sp. C2(2020). The sequence continues at coordinate 10,919 of NZ_JACLCT010000006.1, read as the reverse complement.
ATTTTTTCAAAAATTTCATTCAGCAATATGGCGAAACACTTCCCAAAGCGATTGTTCTGGATTTTGGGATCATCAATGGAAAAGGCTGGGCTTTAATTGAAGCCAATCCGGCTTGGTGTTCCGGTTTGTATAATTGTGATGCGGAAAAAGCTTTGGAGGTTGTTGTAAAAAGCTGTATAAAGAATTAAAAATGCAGATCATCATATTCATCGGGATTCCCGCAAGCGGAAAAAGTTCCTTCTACAAGGAGCTTTTTTTCAATTCGCACATCAGGATCAGCATGGATTTGCTGAATACCCGAAACAAAGAAGGAAAACTGCTTCAGTACTGTTTTGAAACACAGTCCAAAATGGTGATTGATAACACGAATGTTACTAAAGAAAGCAGAAGAAAATACATTGAACCTGCCCGACAGAACAAATATGAAATTATTGCATATTATTTTGAAAGCAACATTCAGGATTGTATGGAACGGAATAAATACAGAAAAGACTCCATCAGCGAGATCGGAATAAAAGCAAAATACAAAGATCTCGAAAAGCCTTCGATTGAAGAAGGTTTTGACAAAATATTCCATGTGAAAATAAGAGACTACAAATTTGAAATCAGCAGTTATGAAATTTGAAGAAATTGAAGCGGTCATGCGAAAAAACGAAAGCCTTTCGGAGCAGTATATTCTGCCGGAAAACTTTATTATCGTGAGGCTCGACGGAAGAGGATTTACCAGACTTACCAAAGAAAAACTGTCGCTGGAAAAACCTTTCGACCTGAAATTCAGTCAGGCAATGATCGATACGACGAAACACCTTTTTACCATCGGGTTTAGAGTGTTGTACGGTTACACGCAGAGTGATGAAATTTCACTGCTGATCCATAAAGACGACCACACTTTCAGCAGAAAAGTAAGGAAGATCAATTCTGTTCTCGCGGGAGAAGCCAGTGCTTTTTTCAGCCTGCAGTTTCAGGAAATCTGTGTTTTCGACTGCAGAACGATTTCCATTCCGAATCGTGAAATGATCGCGGATTATTTTTGCTGGAGACAGGAAGATTCCCACAGAAATTCCCTTTCCGCTTACTGTTACTGGACGTTGAGAAACAACGGATTCAATGCCGGACAAACCACCGAAAGAATTGAAAGAATGTCACAATCCGATAAAAATGAACTGCTTTTCCAATACGGAATCAATTACAACGATCTTCCGTCTTGGCAAAAACGTGGCGTCGGAATATTTAACAGGGAAGTTAACAAACAAGGCTATAATCCTGTAACACAGCAAACGGTGGATTGTGTAAGAAATGAGCTATTTATTGAAAAAAAACTACCAATAAGAGAGGATTATAGAGTATTTTTGAGGGAGATTTTTAAAGAATTTTAAAGCAAATGAACTACAAAATCATACACAACGAAGAAAAATTACAGCAATTCATAGACTGGCTTCCTGAACTATTGCCCAATGAACAATATTACGTTGCCCTTCTCGCAAGAAAAAAATACAACCCCGAAACAGGACTGAAAGCAGATAAAGCACAGTTAAAAAGATTTACCTCAACCAAAGAAAGACTGCTTCATAAAATCAGGCAGCTCGAAATTCCGGCAGGCTTGTACGAATCCGGAAATACCGAAGTTTCGCAGGATAACCTCGCGATTTACATCACTCCCAACCCGCGCGATCTTCACAATGCTTCATTGTTTTTAATGAAAGAAATTTCGGAAAAACTCATCCGGAAAGATAATGCCATCAATCCCCATACGTTGGCTTTAAATCTTATTCAGACCACCACTTCACGAAAAATATTCTTTGATCTGGATATTGATTTCCGTATAGAAAACCATCAACAAGCCATTGATAAATTCAGAGAAGACATTGCAGACTGCTTAAACCCAGACTGTCTTACCTTTATCAAAACTAATGGCGGACTGCATTGTTTAATTAAATTAGATAACATTCAGAAAGAATACCAGAAAAGCTGGTATCAGAAAGTTTCACAGCTCACCTGCGAAGAATACGAAGTCACCATGAACGGCGATAACGTTTTACCAATGACAGGCTGTTTTCAGGGAATTGATTTTTCACCCTATTTTTTAGATTAAATTACAAAAACAGAAATCTAGAAAATTAATAGTAAATTTGGGATATTTAAAAAACTTAAACAATAAAAAAATGTCTAAAAAGGCTTTTAATATAGAAGAGGTAGACCAAGCTGTAAAATTTAATGAAGTTATTGCTCCTGACCACGAATTCTTTACCGATTTTTCTGGATTAAGAGGGGAATTTGAAGACAGAATTGTTTACAGAAATATGAATGTTACTAAAAGAAATGGACTCTATCAATTTAATACAGCCAATAATTCTTCTAATAAATCTTTATTATTTCTAGGTGGGATGAGAGGTTCCGGAAAAACATCAGAACTGGCAAAATATGCTAAAAATTTACATAATCCGGAATGTTTCTATTGTATTACATGTAATATAGATGTAGAACTGGACATTAATGAGCTGGAATATATGGATATATTAATTTTGCAATTGGAGAAACTAACTCAAAAATTAGCAGAAGATGATGTAAATGTAGATTCTGGGATTAAAGACAAAATGCAAAAATGGTTTAGCCAAAGAGAAATAGAAATTAAAAAAGAACTAAAATCTGAAGCTGGAATAGAAACAGAAGTAGGAGTGTCTACCAAAAATCCGTTTTTTAATTTGTTGAGTATCGTGGCAAAATTCAAAGCGAGTGTTACAGGAAGCATGGAAAGGGCAGATGTTACAAGAAAAAATTTAAAAAACAATTTTATCAATTTTGCCAATATTTTTAATGAATACATAGAAGAAGTTAATGTTGCTATAAGAGAAGAAAATAGAGGTAAAGAGGTACTATTTATTGTAGACGGGTTAGAAAAAACAATGAGCAGCGAAACCCGAAGAAAAATTATTATTGAGGAGCAAAACAGGATCGAAAAAATAAAAGCATACACAATATTTACCTTGCCTATAGAACTTATCAGCCAAAGACCCAATCTCACTCAGTTTAGTACCGTAGAATGTTTTCCTTTTGTAAAAATATCCGAAAGAGATGGTACCAAAAACGAAGATGCTTACCAAAGATTTAGAGAATTTGTTTACAAAAGAATAGATAAAAGTATTTTCGCAGAAGAAGACCTTGTAAACGATGCTATTTATTATTCCGGAGGTTCGCCTCGTCAGCTTTTGCAAATTTTAGAAATCTCTGCTTTTTTTGTAGAAGACGATGCTACGCAAATCAACCGTACTGCATTGCAAAAAGGCTTACAACGTTTGGCAAACCAAACCTCCCAGTTTGTAGAAATGCCAATGATAGATAAACTGAAACAGATTAATGAAAATAATGCCAAAGGCATAGATACTCCGTATGATGAAATTCTGCAAAAAATGTTAGAAAACCTTTATGTATTGGAGTATAATAGCGGGACCTATAAAAGACCAAATCCTATACTAGAACTTACCAATCTATACAAGCAATATGTTGCTAAAGAATAACCAAGAAGAAGAATACAGTATTTTACTAAAAGCGGTAAAAAATGAAGTATTCCATTTTATTGTGGTACAATACAACCATTACAGTTTGGTAAGAGAAACGCAATCTTTGATACAGGAAACCTATCCCAATAAGAAAACCCAAAAGATAAATCTTTTGGAAGAACCTGCAGAAAATCTTACAGCCCTATTATTAGAAGACAATAGCGACATTTTTTTTATCGAAAACTTTCAGGTTTTATTTCAGGATGAAAACCAATCCGTTGCTATTGGAATTAACCAACGCAGAGACAAGTTAAGCCAAAAAAAAGGACAAATTATTGCATTTCTTCCGAGTGGGAATGTGTTGCTAAGAAATTTTCAGAAAAAAATGCCGGATTTGTCTTCTATTACCAATCTTATTATACAACTGGAAGAAGAACAGCCAAAAAGTACGCATCTACAAAATAACCTCTCTCCCGTTATACAAAATAACGATTACGATAATATTCCTGATGCTGAAACCGAGATAAGACGGATAGAAAAACGATTAAGCACCTTAAAAGAAGAACCAGAAAACAGCAATCTGCGTATACAATTAAATCTCAATTTAGCCAAAGCCTATAAATTTACAGGGCAATATGCAAAAGCAAAAAAACAATTAGAAGATTTAAAAAAATATGCAGAGTCTATAGAAAGCAGCGAAGAGTTAATTAATAGTATATGTAATGATTTAGCCTTAGTTTTACAAAACTTAGGAGACTACCCACAAGCGAAAATATATCTTGAAAAAGCACTAAATTCCGACATTAAAAATTTTGGAGAAGAACATTCTACCACAGCAGTTAGTTATTCTAATTTAGCTTTAGTCTTACAAGATTTAGGAGACTACAAACAAGCGAAAATATATCTTGAAAAAGCACTAAATTCAGCTATCAAAAACTTTGGAGAAGAGCATCCTACCACAGCAATCCGTTATTCTAATTTAGCTGTAGTCTTACAAGATTTAGGAGACTACAAACAAGCTAAAATATATCTTGAAAAAGCACTAAATTCAGCTATCAAAAACTTTGGAGAAGAGCATCCTACCACAGCAAACCGTTATTCTAGTTTAGCTCTAGTTTTAAAGGATTTAGGAGACTACCAACAAGCCAAAATATATCTTGAAAAAGCACTAAATTCCGACATTAAAAATTTTGGAGAAGAACATCCTAATACCGCAATCCGTTATTCTAATTTAGCCACAGTTTTAAAAGATTTAGGAGACTATCAACAAGCCAAAATATATCTCGAAAAAGCATTGCTTTCTGACATTAAAAACTTTGGAGAAGAACATCCTACCACAGCAATCCGTTATTCTAATTTAGCTACGGTTCTACAAGATTTAGGAGACACCCAACAAGCTAAAATATATCTTGAAAAAGCATTGGCTGTTTTTGTTAAAAATCTTGGAGAAGAACATCCTCATACTAAAATTGCAAAAGGAAATTTAGATTTCTTAAATAATGTTATTTCTAAAAACAAAAATGACCATACAAGACCTTAAAAACAAAAACCTCATCCTTTTCGAAGCCATCTCCGGAAGCCGTTCTTTCGGATTGGCAACAGAAAATTCCGATACAGATATTCGTGGCGTATATTATTTACCGAAAGAAGACTTTTTCGGGTTAAACTATATTCCCCAGATTTCCAACGAAACCAACGACATCACCTACTATGAAATCGGAAGACTTATCGAACTGTTACAGAAAAACAATCCCAACATCCTCGAAATTATCGCCAGTCCGGAAGACTGCATCTTACAGAAACATCCCTTAATGGATCTCCTGAAACCCGAAGATTTCCTTTCCAGACTCTGCAAAGACACCTTTGCAGGATATGCCGTTTCCCAGATTAAAAAAGCAAAAGGACTCAACAAAAAGATTCTCAATCCGATGGATAAAGAGAAAAAATCCATCCTCGATTTCTGTTATATTTTGCAGGATCAGGGCTCCGTTCCGTTGAAAAAATGGCTGCGGGAATCCTCTTCCCCCGAAAATAAGAATGGTTTACAGCAGGAAAAATGCGGCTTGGTAAGCATCGACAATACCAAAGGAATGTTTGCCCTGTTTTACGATCAGTCCGGCGATTTCAGATACAAAGGAATCATCCAGAACCTAGAAGCAAATCAGGTCTCTGTTTCCTCCGTTCCCAAAGGACAGCATCCACTTGCCTATCTTTTCTACAACCTAGATGCCTATTCTACCTACTGCAAAGATTACCGCGAATACTGGAAGTGGGTTTCCGAACGCAATGAAGACCGCTACAACGTCAATCAGAATCACGGACAGAATTACGACAGCAAAAACATGATGCACACGATTCGTTTATTACAGTCGTGCGAACAGATTTTTAAAAACAATTCTCTGAATATCCGCGTGGAAAACCGCGAAGAATTACTTGACATCAAAGCCGGAAACCGGTCGTATGAAGAAGTATTAAAAAAAGCGGAAGACCTTATTGCTTCTATTGAACATTATCATGCTGCTTCTACTCTACCCGATGTTCCGGATCTGGAAAAAACCACAAAAATATTAGTTCAGATCCGCGAGGAACTCTATAAAAACAAATAAAGCTTCATTTCTGAAGCTTTATTTTATCTATTATCTGATATTTATTTTACCAATCTGATCTCCATTGCAGAAAAACCTTTCGGAGATTTTTCCTTTTCGAAAGAAACTTTATTTCCTTTCTTAATCTGGTCGATGCAGTTGTTGTTGTGGAAGAAAATATTTTCTTTAGTCTTATCTTCCGTGATGAAACCGTATCCTTTTTCGCTTAAAAAAGTTACAATTCCTGTTTTTACAGTTTCTTCAGCCTCAATAGGAGCTGCTCCCAACTGAATATTGTTGATATCAATTTCCTCTCTTTCAGCCTGATCCGGTGGTGTAGAAGTAAGTTGTCCGTTCGCATCTACATACATGAACATTTCGTTCAGGCTTTTCCCTTTATCATTATTTTCCTTACGCTCTTCACGGCGCATTGCTTTTTCTTTTAGTTTTTGCTGTTTTTTCTTGAAATTTTCTTTTTTAGAGAAAGAATCTGCCATATATTTTATTGAATTTTTATTTTACAGTTATTTGAAGCTTCGGAAAAATAATGGATCTTCCCCATCTCAGTGATTCTGTCCACCAAATTCCGAACCTGTTATTAAAGGGTTTCTGAGTGCTTTTATTAATGTGAATGCCCTTAAAAAGGCATAAATTGAAACGGAAGTAAATAAAATATTCTAAACGATCACAGAAAGTAAAGACAGAGATTTCTTTTAATAAGTTAACAAATATACGAAAAATAAGCACACCAAACAAATCTTTGGAATTTCAATTCATTGAATTTCAATTTATTTTAGAGATTGAATTTTAAATGAAGCCTGATGAAAAAGTAATCCGAAGATTCCAACAAAAAATAACACAAAATAGTAATGGATTAATTCTGGAATATGTAAGAATTTCGTATAAGAAAATTTATAATCATGCCAGAATTAACATTAAAACAAAAAAACAGAGATCTTAAAAGCATTTGGGATTTCTTACTCTTTTCCATTATTGTCGGAATAGTAATCTGCTTTCTTATCGGCTTAAACACCTTGAATATGAAAGGAGGAATAATGGCTTATCTGGAACTTACAGGAGCATGCATCTTTATTGGAGGAGCCAGTTTTGGAATTGGGGGGCTTTCAGGATTTTTATTTGGAGTACCAAAAATTTTAAACTCAGATACAAATAATCATGACAGAAAACCTTCAGTTACGCAAAATGATAATCTTGTTCAGATCAGTGACTGGCTTACAAAGATTATTGTCGGAGTGGGCTTAACTCAATTGAATAATATTCCTGAATTTTTAGCGCGGGTGGGAAAATATTTTTCGATAATATTTCAGAACAAAGAGTCTGGTGAAAAAATAGCCATCGCTGTAATATTGTATTTTCTTATTATTGGCTTTTTATCCGTTTATCTATGGACAAGACTTCATTTTATTGGTATGGTAAAAAAAGTAGAAGATGATTTAGATAAAAAAGTCAATGCAATGGCTGAAGTCATTAATGATACACAGCAAAAAATGACCGATTTAGGCGGCGGAAAAACAATCTCTGAAAAGTTTGATGAAGTAAAAGCAGAAGTAAACAATATTGCTACGAATGATCCGGATGACCCTCAAAAATCAAAATGGGGTGGAAAATCTGAATGTAATGAAAGAAAAATTACGGCAAAAATAGAACCTTCAGAAAATCCTGCATTATATAAAGTAACCCTTGAAGTATGCAGTACAAATCCGGCAAATCCTCTTACCGGGTTTGTTAAATTCCATTTACACCCTACTTTTAACAATGACAACCCAATCATTGCGGTTACTGATGGAATTGCAAGGTTGGTTTTAAATAAGGTATATGGAGCATTCACCGCAGGAGCTGAAGCAGATGAGGGAAATACCCGCTTAGAAATAGACTTGGCAGAATTATCCGGTGTTCCACAGGAATTTAGAGACAGATAAACCTTTTTAATGATTAAATGGTTTAAAATAATAAAAAGGCTGCTCCTTTAGGAGCAGAATCTGTGTAGAAATAAAAATAAATCCGGCAATCAATCCGTAGGATTGGTATCTTTAATGCGCAATGTTCTAGAGATAGCGTTCCTACGGAACGCCGGGCTTATTGCGAACCCCCCTTCTCTGTAAAAAACAGGTTTGCGAAATATCATAATTATACTTAATTTGCTCAGGAGATAAAACTTTCCCCGTAGAAATTCTGCATAATAAAATTCAGAAACTCTGCCCATTTGAAGTTCTCTCTATAATTTTTAAACAAACAGACCATGGTTCTCGAAGGATTAAATACTGAAGGCGTACTTATTTTTGCCAATACCACCAAATGTAAAAACTATTACTCGGATAAAGAATTCAATTACGATTATCCCGATGGATTATCAGAATTATTAAAACAGGGAATCATCCATATCATTACTACCGATGAAGCAGTAGAACAGGTCGATTTTGTTTTTAATAAAGAAGAAATAGACAGCAGTAGATGGGAATTTCACGATTCTTACAATTACTTAAAAGCAGAGCCCGGAGATGAAATCCGCACTGTTTCTCATGCAGATTTTACCCAAATGTGCCATAATCATAAAGGTGATTTAGAAGCCCATATCGACAGTTCATTAACCCTTAAAAACATTTTAAACGGAAGCAGAGATGTAACAAAAGAAGAATATTTTAAATATGAATTGCCATTAATAGAAATACCAACGGGAATCTGGAAATTAAATATTTATTCCCTTAAAGAAGAACATATCCTGAGCTGGATCGAATTTTTAATCCACCTGGAAAAGATAGAATCCGTTGAAATCGATAAAATCACCCTGAAGCCGCTTGAAATCTTTTCTTAAATACAAATACTTTTTGAGAGCAGAAATAATATGAATTATATAGACGAAAGCACTATCCCGCAATGCAAGATTGAAGAAAAGAAATTCGAATGGGGAGAACCCTATACAGTCTATACCCCTGTTTTCTGTTTTCCCGATTTATTAAATACCACACTGGAAAATTCGATTATTCTGTTTGGAGAAAATAACTTTAAACATCAGTTATTGATGTTATACAATACGATCAATAATCATGAAGAGTCTGAAAGACTTACAAACTATCAGGGAGAACCATTGAACAGGAAGTCAATATTGGAATTGATAAACACATATCTTAAAAAAACTGAGACTTTAACTGCCCCTTGGGAAAAATACAACATTGGATTAACAGAGGATGATTATATAAGGCATCTTGAAGATAAGCTGGGAAAACCCCTGTATTATATAAAAGTCTGACTGCCAAATAAAGTCTTCTCTGTTACAGCTTATTGAAAACCTTTCGATAGCGCGGATTTGAAATTTCGATAGCGCGGATTTGAAATCCGTGCTGTACTTCCAAACCGCGCTGCGCAAAGTTTCCCGACTTTGAGCAATATCAAACCCAAACAATTTTTTTAAATTTATCCCGTTTCTGATAGTCTCCCTACTTTGAGCAAAAATTAAAACAATACTAAATGAAAGAAGGCTATATTATAAAAGATAAGGAAGAACCGCATTTTATTACTTGTACAGTAGTAGATTTGATAGATATTTTACAAGAAAAGTTTATAAAGATATCGTAGTTGCTTCTTTAGATTATTGTATAAGAGAAAAAAGAATGATGTTGTATGGCTACTTCATCAATGGATGTTATTAACCCAAAATCCCTAAACAATATGAATTTTAAAACTAAAATAGTTATCATTTTATTATCCTCTTTATTACTTACGAATTGTAAGGAGGAAATGAAAAAATGTGTAAGTCAATCAACCGATACTAATGTAAAACTATATAATGATTTAACAGATCAGTTGATACCTTATTTTTTTAGAGAAGATTATTTAGGTAAAAAAAAATATTTTGATAGTTTAAGAGTTCATAATGAGGATTTATATATCGAAGAGAAGACAAAAGCGCACAACGAAATTTTTAATCATCCTGAAAAATATTGCAATTTGTATATAGATTCTACTAAAAGTAAAAATACATATTTCGGGACAGATAATACCGAGGTTTATTTAAGACGCATAATCAGAACGCAGGATTCTTTTAAAGACTTTTCCAATAATACAGATATTATTAAAAAATTAAGTACACGAAGTTCTATAAAAGCAAATCAATTTAATTTGTGTACCGCAAAAGTACTGGATCTGGCAGAGTATGATAAACATACAAATGATTGTGAGATAGGAGTAGTATATTTTTCAGAGATTGTATTTGATCCTTCTAAAAAAAGAGCATTAGTTTTTGTTGACCATCATATAAAAAAAGATTATTACGGTAGAAATGCTGTATTTAAACTAAAATTGCATGATAATTATTGGGAAATAGAAGATTATACGATATTGTCAACTTCCTAATTCTCGATAGCGCGGATTTGTAATCCGTGCCTGTAATATCAACAAAAACACCTGATAGCGCGGATTTACAATCCGTGCTGTACTTCCAAGCTCAAAAATGCTTTGGTTATATCCCATTTCTTCATAAAATCCTATACAAATTCTTCTCTTTCTATGGAAGATTTCCTGATTTCCGGAACAGTAACTTTATGGGACGTAAATCATTTTTTCGCATTCGTATAAAACGAATAATAATAAAAAACAGGATACTTTTCAAAAGTTTCTGATTTACCCATCGTGTAGGCATCATGTTCATATATCTTTGAAAAATCAAGGATAAGAGATTTCTTTTCCGGGAAATTGAAGATGAACTTTATTAAACTGCTTACAGCAGTTTCCGTCTCATAAGTAAATAACGTGAATTCGGAGAAAAACATGAGGTGCTTAATGTCTAAAATTAATATTTTAGAATTGAACAAATACTAAA